>DASWRJ010000157.1:0-3790 GCA_036403255.1 Verrucomicrobiia bacterium | reverse complement strand
CCGCGACGGGATCCGAGTTACGCGCCAATCCCAGGTTGTCCGTGGCGCGAGCGGTGAGCAGATGGTGACCGGCAGAGGGAGTCCACGACAAGGTGTAGACCGATGTTGAGTGCTGGGCGGTTCCGAGCGCATGATCGCCATCGAAAAAGTCCACGCGACTAACAGAGCCGTCCGCATCACTGGCTTGTGCCTGGAGTGTGATCGTGGCCGGCCCGACAATAACTGAACCATTGGTTGGATTCACGATGGCAACGGTTGGCGCTACGTTGGAAGAAGCAGTGCAAAGATCGTTCAATTCCGCTGCCAAAACAGGACTCGCCTCGGGAGATGACTGGGAAAAGCGCAAGCCCCACTGATAAACACGGCAGTCGGTCCCTAATCCGAGGGTATGTCCGCGGCCGCCTGCGATGTCTGCCCATCCCGCTTGTCCACCGGGGAACGGGACCGGAGCAGGCTGCAACTGCGGGCCCCTTGCGCCAAGGCCGCATTCACCCCAATAGTTGCCGCCCCAGGCATACAATTGGCCCGTGCTGCTGATGGCGAATCCCTCCGAACCACCGGCTGCAATTTTCCCCCACGAGATTCCAGCAGGCATGGCGACCGGGACAGGAACATTTGAACCGGTGGTATCGCCATGGCCGAGTTGGCCCTCGGAGTTTTGTCCCCAGGCATAGAGAAGACCATTATTGCCCAAGCCAATTGAGAAGTTGAAACCGGCTGCGATCCGTTGCCACGAGGTTACGCCGGCAGGAAAGATGACGGCCACGGGCCGGCTTTGCCGCAAGTTGTAGCCGTTTCCGAGCTGACCATAGAAGTTTCCTCCCCAGGCGTAGAGCAGCCCGGTATCGGCAATGGCCAGTGAATGATTTTCGCCAGCGGCAATTTGCACCCAGCGGGTAACTCCCGCAGGAAGCGGCACGATTTGCGGAGCGGATTGATTGTTTTCATTCCCGTTGCCCAACTGCCCATTAAAATTCGCGCCCCAGGCATAAAGAGTTCCATCCGCAGCGAGGGCCATGCTGTGGTCGCCAGCCGCGATGCCAATCCAGTTGGTCTTTCCGCTCAATAGCGGAACCGGCATGAAACTTAGTTGTCCATTGGGATTATCGGTGCCCAACTGGTTATAACCATTCGCGCCGGCAGCGAAGAGTTGTCCCGTATCAGCAATAGCGAGTGTATGGAAAGTTCCAGCGGCGACATCGATCCAGCGCGTGACTCCCGCTGGGAACGGGACAGAGACCGGGCTCGGTTGTGCCGAATGCGTGTTTGCGGATTGCGTTCCGATGCCAAGTTGACCTGCCTGGTTGTCTTCCCACGCGTGAAGAATGCCGCGCGCATCCAGGACGAAGGAGGATTGGGAAGTCGACTCGACTGCGAGGCGCGCCGGAAACGGACTGGAACGTGTTGGAATGGAAAGGCCGAGCGCAAATATTGCTGAAAGCCAGAGCGGATTAAATCTGCTGGTCATAGTTCGTTTTGTTCGCGACCAACGTTCTTCAGATCCGGGGTGACACAACTGGGGTAAAACCAGAGGACCGGCGGAGGGCCCTTGTAGTCATTCAGCCTTTCCAAATAGGGGCACAGTGGTTAATTGGGGCCCGGACAATGACTAATGACGAAGGTCCGAATGGCGACTGGAATGACTAAGCACGGGAGGCCGATTCGAAGCGTGGACTTTTTTTCCACGCGCGAGCCGAGAGGCCCATTGCTCTTGGCGCTCACCGCCGAATAAATCATCTGCGTCTCTCGAAGCCAGCTCTCCGATGAATTCAGCGCTACTCTTGCGGAGGCCTTTCGGCGTGTATCACGGTGCCTTCCGAGACCTTTAGGCAGGCTTGAATTTTGAAACATGGCGGAGGAACCTTTATTTACCTTGAATAGGCTTGAAATACCTAAAATTGCCTTGAGTGGATTGACGGTCATTAAGGTAAATCAAAACGGGACAGGTAATTCGATGCCAGTTGATGCGCCTAGCCAACGTACGGCGGACGGGGAGGTTGAAAGCCCCTGGGAATTTGAGGGTCGGATTCGATCGGATTCGCCCGGAGCGGTAAGTGATTTTGTGGTCGCCGCTGGTCACATAGCCGCGTTCCGGGAGATGGGCCTGCGCCTCTTGCGGGGAGCAAAAGTGCAGCCCACACTCCGTTTATCCGCCCTACTTGTTCGGTAGTGCACTGATTTGTAATTCAAATGTCAGCCATTAGGGCCTGATCAATCGGAAAAAAAACGTTGCCGTCCAATTTTCTTAAAATTGGTCTTTCATGGCATCTCTCAACTCACCTTTCGAGGCTGACACGAACCTGTGTTTTCGTCGTTTGAATCGGAACAGCCGCCCAAGCTTTTTGCTGGGCCAGGCAATCCGTTCAGTCAGCCATCTGGTTCTAGCGCCTTTTTGAGTGATGGTTCGGCTCCCCAACTTTCGAACCGAAAGGAGCCGACTGGAACGCACCAGCCTCTGCTCCCTCCGGCTCGGTTTTTTGGCCAACCGTTCTATTACCACACGCGTTATTTTTGGCAAGCATGTGTCCACCCACTCTGCGCCCATCCCGCCAGCGGCGGGACCAGAAAACTTTCAGTTCCGGGCCGCGTTCACTCAATACGCAAGAGCTATGGTTCTGCCGAAGCGCAAAAGGCTCCGGAGTCCAACATGTTTTTGACTCGCGGCACGGTCGAATCGCCCAAAAAGTGTTTTGGAGCTGCATCTTTCTATATCTCAGCAGAGAGCCGCCGTTTCCATTCAAAGAGAAGGGCTCGTTGTCCAACATTTTAACTGGCTCGCGGCGACTCTCCAAATTTTCAAAGCTTCTTCACAGGCTTGGTTGCAAGTTCGGGGAACATGCGTTCTTCCTCGTAGTTGCACTGTGCTGCCATCACGTGCCAGGCGGCTTTGGCCAATTTGCAGGCTAGCGCTTTGGTCGCGATGAGCTTGCTGGTCCGGGCCGCCTTGCGGTCATACCACCGTCGGCAGTTCTCGTCGTAGCGTCGCGCGAAATTGGCCGCTTCCACAAACGCCCAGCTCAAATATTTGTTGCCGCACTTCTGATTGTTATCCGCTTTGCACTTGCCATTGCTTAAGCGCCTGGCATCCACCAACCGGCAATAGCTGGCAAAATGTCCATCGCTTTTGAATCGCTTGATTTCACCCACTTCCATCGTGATGGTCATGCCCAAAATCCGCCCAATTCCAGGAATCGTGAGCAGCTTCTCATAGAGTGGTATCTCTCGGGCGCAGCCCATGACGGCCTTCTCCACCCGGCTGATGCTCTTGTCCAGCGCCCCAATGTGCTCGGCCTGAATCTGCGCGATCAGTTGGTTAGCCGGATGCTTATACAATTTGGCTGCCTCCGCGGGGTCCATCTTCTTGACCTCGCTCAAACCCAAGCCTTGTCCAGTCGTGCGCGCGTAGAGGCTCTTGAAACTTAAGAGCAACGCTGTGCGCTGATGCACCAGGTTCGTCCGGCGCCGCAGCAAATCGCGCACTGGACGCAGCTGCGCTTCATAGATATGAGCCTTGGGCAAAATATTCAGCCGCTGGAGATCGGCCAGATGAAAAGCATCATCCTTGTCATCGGCGTGCTTGATCCCGTTGTACTGCTCGATCCTGGCGGGATTGGCCAGGTCAATGGGATAACCCTGGCTGCGCAGACCATCCACCAGCCAATACCAGTTGAAGGTCGATTCAACCGCCAGAGACTGCAACTGCGCCTTCAGAGGTTGGAGGAATTCGGTCACTTGCTTCAAGTCGCACTCCAACTTGCGGTGCGCGATCCGCTTGCCATCCTGATTGATC
>DASWRJ010000156.1:0-6177 GCA_036403255.1 Verrucomicrobiia bacterium | reverse complement strand
AAGTGGGACGTGCAGTCGGATGATGACGGCTATTTCGTAATTTTTCTCCTTCGCGAAAAAAAGAAGGAGAGGATCAAATGATCAATGCGAGCGCGCTGTCCCAATGCACCGGGGCATCGACAAAGTACGAAGCGCCGATTTGCATCAGCGGCTCGATGGCCCATCTCGGAAGGTCTTTGCTGTAGAGATAAAAAGGGGCATCTTCTTTGCCTTTTTCCGAGCGTTGCCTGACCCAGCGCAGGAACTCAGTCCCAGGCAAGCCGGGCAACTCCATTTTGCAGAATATATAGTTAGGATAGGGAAAGGCGGTGCGATCGTTGAATGGCGTGGCGCCAGCCATGTAATCCATCGCTTGCAAGACGTCATTCACAAAGGAAATTCGGGCCGTCGAGGCGCGTGGATGCCTGGCGAGGGCAGCCTCGCACCTGGCAATTTCCTCTTTGTCGTTTTCGACTACTAATATTTTCCGGTTTGGTGCTGCCATCAATTTGCCCGTTCTAAAATGAAAGCTTATAATTGCGGCTACCGGCCAGCAAGCTGGAAAACCGAGGTGCGCCATGCGAAAGCTGCTGCGAGTTTGATGCAAAGTGCTCGGGCTCGTTTTTTGGGGAGGAAATTAGAAATGTGATCACGCGGTTGCCAAATAATTTGCCGGACCGCATTCAACTTGTTATTCACAGCTAAACATGACTTTACGAATCAGGCCGGGTGTTCTTCTTTTCTGCCTCGCAATCCTTTCCCCCACCTTCGCCTTCGCTGCCGAAACTCCGGCGCATCCCGAGCCAAATCCGCTCATGGTTGCGCCTTTTGCGCTGCTGCTGCTCGCGATTGCCATCGCGCCGTTTGTCCACGGACCTTTTTGGGCGCGCCGTTATCACGTCATTTCCATCGGCCTTGCATCAATTGTCACTGTTTACTACGTGTTCATCCTGCGCAATGCCCCGCGGATGCTGGCCAGCGCGATCGATTACATGGGGTTCATGGCCATCATGGGGTCGCTTTTTGTGATTGCCAGCGGCATTCACATTAAAATGATCGGCCACGCCACTCCGGCTACGAACACTGGCATGCTCGCCCTGGGCGCATTGCTGGCAAATCTAATCGGCACCACCGGCGCATCCATGTTGCTTATCCGCCCATTTCTGCGCATCAACAAATACCGGGCCGCGCCGTATCAGGTGGTGTTTTTCATTTTCATCGTCAGCAATATTGGCGGAGCGCTCACGCCCATTGGCGATCCTCCCTTGTTTCTCGGCTATCTCAAGGGTGTGCCATTTTTTTGGTTACTGACAAAGGGCCGCGTCGTTCTGGCCTGGCTGCTTTGCATTGTGGCGCTGCTCGTCCTCTTTTTTACCATCGATCGAATCTATTACGCCCGACATCCAACTGAAAAGCGTTCCACCACCAAAGACGTGATCAAACTCGAAGGCTCGCATAATTTTATCTGGCTTTTCGTTATCATCGGATTGGTGCTTGCCCAAAAGGCGGAATGGCTGGGCAATTTGGAGCAATGGCGCGTACTTCATTCTCTGGGCAATTCACTGGGATGGACAGCGCTGAAAACTACGGAAAGTTTCGTGGCATTTTTTGTCGCTGCTTTGATGCTCGCCACGGCCTGGGCCGCTTACAGATTCTCCAGCAAAGACGCGCTGCGCCAAAATGAATTTAGCTTCGCTCCCGTGCGCGAGGTTGGGTTCTTATTCTTCGGGATATTCGCGACGATGGTTCCGGCCCTCGACCTGCTCGAAACTCACGCCTCAAGCCTCGGCCTTACCAGTCCGCGAGAATATTTTTGGGCCAGCGGAGCATTGTCCAGCGTGCTTGATAATGCCCCCACCTATTTAAGCTTTTTGTCTGCTGCCTTTGGCCTGCATCACCTTTCGGTGAGGGACCCGGCCGATGTGCAGACCTTTCTCGCAGGAGCCATCACCGCGCGTTATGTGGTCGCAATCTCGCTCGGGTCAGTTTACTTCGGAGCGGCGACTTACATTGGCAATGGCCCAAATTTCATGGTGAAAAGTATTGCGGAGTCGTGTGGAGCGAAATGTCCGAGTTTCTTTGGATATTTTCTAAAGTATAGCGTGCCCATTCTGCTGATTCTTTTTATCCTAATTTCCCTGTTTCTGCTGACCTGACGGCCGCATCCGCCCGCTTCGAGGCAGTTGAGTTGCGAGAACGCAAACTGTGTCAAATAACTCCTGCTGCTCAAAACTAACCAACAGCCCTGCTCAATTTTAGCTCATTACAATCCTGAATTTCATTCATGGCTGCTGAACCTATTGATTCTACGCACCTTTCGAAAAAGGATAATCGCTGGCATATCGGCTGCTAAAGGAGCCCTGTTCCGTGAATTCCTTTCTCATTCCCGGGACAAGAACAACCTCAAATCAAAAAAGCGCAGAACAGTTTCAAGCACTATGAAAAAAGTCGAAGCGATCATAAAACCCTTCAAATTAGAAGAGGTCAAAGACGCCTTGGGTGAAATAGGTATCGAAGGCATGACTGTCAGCGAAGTCAAGGGCTTTGGCCGCCAGAAGGGCCATACCGAGATTTATCGCGGCAGTGAATACACGGTCGATTTCCTCCCCAAAATCAAATTGGAAATGGTCCTGCCTGACAACCGGGTGGACGCGGCGGTAAAGGCAATCGTGGGTGCTGCCAAAACCGGCAAAATCGGCGATGGCAAAATATTTGTCTCAGCCATTGATGAGGCCATTCGTATTCGCACTGAAGAGAAAGGAGAACTGGCCGTTTAAGAACGACCCGACGAACAACCCAAAACCGAACAAAATTATCCCATGAAAAAACTATTTTTAGCAATTGCATTTCTCACCATTCTGTCTGCCGCCACCCTGACCTCGCGCGCGGCGGATACCGCGACGGCGAGCGGCGCTGCGCCGGCGACACCAACTCCGGCACCGCCGGCCGCCGCGCCAAAGCTTAAGGATCCCTCGGTCGAAGATCGCCTGGCTGATCTCGAGGCCTACCTAAACAATGGCGCGCGCGCCAACGTGGCCAACACCAACATCACTACCAAAATCGCTGGCCCTGGCCCCGGGCATAATTCATTCCAGATGATTTGCACAGCGCTCGTCCTGTTCATGACCTTGCCTGGCCTGGCCTTGTTCTACGGCGGTCTCGTGCGCAAGAAAAACGTGCTCTCAGTGCTGGCCCAATGTCTCGGCATTGCCGGCCTTGTGACTATCCTTTGGTGGCTCTGCGGCTATAGTCTTGCCTTCCATAGCGGCGGCAAATTCTTCGGCGCGCTGGATTGGAAGTTCCTGAACGGAGTCGATTCCAATCCAAACACTGATTACAGCAGTTGGGTTTCGCACAACATCTACTCGATGTACCAGCTTATGTTCGCCATTATCACACCGGCGCTGATCATTGGCGCTATTGCAGAGCGCATGAAGTTCTCCGCCGTTCTTCTGTTCGTTACGCTCTGGATGTTCGTCGTTTACTTCCCACTCGCGCACATGGTTTGGGGCGTGGACGGCTACATGAATGGTGTGTGGAACGCAGACGCTGGAATCAAAGCCATGGATTTCGCAGGCGGAACGGTGGTGCATATGTCTTCTGGCTGGTCAGCCTTAATCCTATGCTTGATCCTCGGCAAACGGATTGGCTTTGGCAAAGAGCCGATGCCCCCGCACAGCATGGTCATGTGTATGATTGGCACCGGCATGCTCTGGGTCGGCTGGTACGGGTTTAACGCTGGCAGCGCTGTGGCTGCTGACGTGATCGCTGCCAACGCCTTCACCACCACTACTATCGCAACTGCCGTCGGCTCGTTCGTCTGGGCTATGGCTGAATACATCTTCCGCGGCAAACCGAGTATCCTCGGCTTTTGCTCGGGTGCCGTCGCAGGCCTGGTGGTCATTACGCCCGCTTGCGGTTTCGTAGATGTGACCGGCTCGGTTATAATCGGTGTTTGCGCCGGACTCGTGCCCTTCTTCGCGGTCGTCAAGCTCAAGTCCTGGCTCGGTTACGATGATGCGCTCGACACTTTCGGCGTTCACGCCATCGGTGGAACCATGGGCGCATTACTGACTGGCTTCCTCGCTACCGCCAAAAGCGGCAATGCCAACATCGTCAGCAACCTCGCTGATGTCGGTGGTAAAATGGAACTCGCCAATGCCGCTACCAAAAACGGCCTCGCCAAATTAGTAGAATCCGGCGGCGCCTGGTTCGAGCAGCTCAAGGCCATCGGCGTGACGCTCTGCCTCGCAGTAGTGGGCACAGTTATCATCGCTTACATCGTGAAAGCGATCCTCGGTCTTCGCACCAGCGAAGAAATCGAAACGGTCGGCCTCGATTTGGCTGAACACGGCGAAGAAGGTTACCACGGTTAATCCGAGAACACTTTGCGTCCGCACACCAATAAGCGTGGCCCGTGAGCTGCCCTTGGTGTGCGGATGCAGCTTTTCAATCGGTCTCTAAAATAACTAAAAGTAAATCAAAACAACTCCTGTAGTTAATAATACTATGAGCGCAAATCCCTCACGTCTGGCCGCGATTCAGGCGGCCAATTATTATCGAGTTCCTGCAACTCTCCCGTACAAAGATTGTCACTCCGCCTCGGTCTATGGCTCGGCGGTTTTCAACGAAAAGGTGATGCAAGCCCGTTTACCCAAGGCGGTGTTTAAATCCCTCAAAAAAACCATTGAAACCGGTTCCGCCCTCGATCCGAGCACGGCTGATGTCGTCGCTCTGGCCTTGAAAGATTGGGCCTTGGAACGCGGGGCCACCCACTACTCGCATGTCTTTCAACCCTTGACCGGTATCACCGCTGAAAAGCACGACAGCTTTCTTGAGCCCGATGGCAAAGGCGGCGCTATTGCCGAATTCACCGGCAAGCAGCTTACCCAGGGCGAACCGGACGCCTCCTCTTTCCCGAGCGGCGGCATCCGCGCTACATTTGAAGCGCGTGGTTACACCGCCTGGGACGTTACCAGCCCCTGCTACCTGATCGAGAATTGCAACGGCGTCACGCTCTGCATCCCGACCGCGTTTGTCTCCTGGACCGGTGAAGTGCTGGACGTCAAAACTCCCGTGCTCCGCTCCATGAAAGCGCTCGATGAACAGGCGCGCCGTATTCTCAAGCTGTTTGGTCATCCAAACATCGCCATGGTCACAGCCACCGCCGGACCCGAACAGGAATATTTCCTGATCGACCGCAATTTCTATCTCGCCCGGCCCGACCTGATTTCCGCTGGACGCACTTTATTCGGCGCGAAACCGCCCAAAGGCCAGGAATTCGAGGATCAATACTTCGGCGTCATTCCCGAACGCGTCATGGCCTTCATGTATGAATCCGAAGCTGAACTTTACAAGCTCGGCGTGCCCGTGAAGACGCGGCACAATGAAGTCGCGCCCAGCCAATACGAGATCGCGCCCATTTACGAAAATGCGAACATCGCTGCCGATCATCAGCAGCAAATCATGAGCACCATTAAAAAAGTGGCGCGCAAACATGGTCTCGAAGCCCTGTTTCATGAAAAGCCGTTCGCTGGCGTCAACGGCTCCGGCAAGCACCTTAATTGGTCTCTCGGCAATACCACCCAGGGAAATCTGCTCGAACCCGGCCACACGCCGCATGAGAACTTGCAGTTCCTCGTTTTCTGCGCCGCCGTCATTCGCGCTGTCCATAAGCATAGCGGCTTGCTCCGCACCGCCGTCGCCAGCGCCAGCAACGATCATCGCCTTGGTGCCAATGAAGCGCCGCCTGCGATCATCTCGATCTTCCTCGGTGATCAACTCTCAGATGTTTTTGAGCAGCTCAAAAAGGGTTCGCTCAAGTCCTCCAAGAAGTCCGGCACCATGGACCTCGGCGTGCCCTCGCTGCCCCTCCTGCCAAAGGACGCGGGCGACCGAAATCGCACCTCGCCATTTGCCTTTACCGGCAACAAATTCGAATATCGCGCCGTGGCTTCCGGCCAGAGCATCGGCGGCCCGCTGGCGGTCTTGAATACTATACTGGCCGAATCGCTCGATTACATAGCCAGCAAGCTCGAGAAAGCACCCAAGGCCAAATTTGAAGACGCTGTTCTTAGCCTGCTGGCTGAAATCGCCAAGGAACACAGCGCTATTATCTTCAACGGCAATAACTATTCCGAAGAATGGCACGCCGAAGCCGCCAAACGCGGTCTCCCCAACCTCAAAACCACCGTCGAT
>DASWRJ010000155.1:0-3108 GCA_036403255.1 Verrucomicrobiia bacterium | reverse complement strand
CTTTTGTGAAAAGTTTCCAGATGCGCAAAAACACTTGCGACACGCGCGCCCAGAATAAATGAAACCGCATCAATCCAATGTGTGCCAATATCGCCCACGGCACGGAGCTTGCCGCCTTCACTGGCGAGCAATCGCCAGTTATAGTCCGTCTCTTTGAGCAGCCAATCCTGGAAGAAATGGCCCTGCACGTGAATGATTTTCCCCAAGTCCCCACGTTGCACCATCGCTCGCATTTGCAGCACTGCTGGAAAAAAGCGGCACATATAATTCACGGCAAACACCGGACCACGAGGACCAGCCTTCCGAATCGCCCCAAGCAATCTGGCAGTTTCGCGCGAGTTCATGCCGAGGGGCTTTTCGCAGATCACGTGTTTGCCCGCCGCCAAGGCCGCAAGAGATTGCTCGACGTGCACCTTGTTTGGGGAAGTGATGTGAACGACATCCACATTTTTCGAGTTGCAAAGAGACTTGTAGTCGTAATTGCCGTAGACTTCGGGGATGCCCCATTGCCGTGCCATAGCCGCCGCGTTGCGCGTAGAAGCACAGATGGCTGTGACCTGCACTCCCAAACGTTTTAAAGCTTCGATATGGACGGGCCCGATGAATCCCGCGCCGATTACGCCGGCGCGCAGGTGATGCAGTGGGATAGGCATGCGCGTTAGTGGCTAGTCAAGCGGTCGGGCCATGTCAAACGATTTCAGCCGATTGGCATTTGGCTTATTGCGCCAATCCATGGTATGTTGTGTCTCATCCCGGAGCGTACGCCCCATTTGTTCGCCGAAACACCGCCGCACATGAATCACAAATTGAACCTCCTTCTCGTCAAACTCAAGGATTTGGAAATCGAACTGCACAGCGAAATCAAAAAGAAGGAAGAGCAGTTCCATTACACCGTGCTGGAGCGCAAAGTCACTTTCACCAAAGCAGTCGCTGACCGGCACAAGCAGCTAACCAAGAAGATGTCACGCTATCTGCGCGAAGCAAAAATCTTCAGCATAATTACCGCGCCCGTGCTCTGGTTTTGCATCGTGCCGATCCTCTTCATGCATTTGGTGGCTGTGATTTTCCAATACGTTTGCTTCCCCGTGTATGGAATCCCAAAAGTGCGCCGGCAGGACTATATCATCATGGACCGCCGAAAACTTTCATACCTGAATGGAATGGAAAAGTTCAACTGCTTTTACTGTGAATATGTAAATGGCTTGCTCGCTTACGCCCAGGAGATTGCCGGACGCACGGAACAATACTGGTGCCCGATCAAGCACGCCGTGCGCCTCAAGACCATGCACAGCCGCTATCAATATTTTGTGGATTACGGAGATGCTGAAGATTACCGAAAACGGATCGAGAGCGTCCGACGCGACTTCGATGACATCAGAAGAGCCGATCGCCCGCAGCCTAAAACTGGCCCTGGTCAGTAGTTGATGCAGCTCAGGATTGGGTCCGCTTTTGCGAGAGCCGTAAGGTCCGCAAATGCCCGTAGCCCACCAATTTCTTTCGCTGCTCATCCCACAATCGATGGGTAAGCGATTTGAAGCTCGCGAAGAGAGTCAGCGGTTTTACGCTGTGGAAGAATGGATTGGCCTTATGGCATTTCTCCAGATGGTAATTCGGAATCCGCGAGCTCAGATGATGGATATGGTGAAACCCGATATTCCCGGAGAACCATTGCAGCACCTTCGGCAATTTATAAAACGAACTTCCTTGCAGCGCGGCCGCGGTGAAATCCCATTCGTCCCCACGTTCCCAATAAACGCCGTCAAATTGATGCTGCACGTAAAAGAGCCAAACGCCGGAGGCCCCTGCCACAGCGGTGACTATCAGTTGGATGAAAAGATACATTTTGAAGCCAAAGATGAGTCCGAGCGTCGTCACCAGGCAAGCAACTGCCAGATTCATCGCATAAACGGAGCGGCGTTCGCGCTTTTTTGCTCCAGCGGTCGGAAACCGCTCGCGGATGATGAACAAATACAGAGGTGCTATGACGAACAAAATGAAAGGATTGCGCGCCAGTCGGTAGGCGAACTTTTTCCAGCGCGAGGCTTCCAAATACTCCTGCACTGTGAGCGTCCAGACATCTCCTGTTCCTCGGCGATCCAAATCGCCAGACGTGGCGTGATGATTTGCGTGCTCCCAGCGCCAATGATGATAAGGCGTAAACGTCAACATCCCACAAATGAAACCCAGAACATCGTTCGCTTTGCGGGACTTCAAATAGGAACCATGGCCGCAATCATGAAAGATGATGAAGACTCGTACGAGAAACGCTCCGGCCAGGCAAGCCAGTGGCACCACCAGCCAAAACGAAACCGCCAGGCTTAAGTACATCAGGTACCAGATGAAAATATACGGGCCAAAGGTGTTCAGAATCTGCCAGACAGCACGCGAGGTGGACGGTTTTTCGTACTTTGAAACAATTGCGCGCCAGACCGCGGTTGAGGGCTGGTCTTTTTTTTGGTTGCCCACCGTTTCATCAGTCATAGTTTTAATTCTATTTTCGGCAGAGTCTTAAGAGATGGCGCGACCAGCTCGGAAAACTCGCGGAAACCATACGAGACAACGCTTTTTAAGCAAGCGCTCTTTCCCGGCTGACAATCGCGCCTTTTCTGCTAGTCAAGGTCTGGCCGAACTGTTTATCACATCATTCGTAGGCCAATTCGTAGCATTCAATTTGCCAAAAAGCAGTTAATGCGGCCATTCACGATAAAGATCGGCAACAAAGTCTACCTCTCACAATAGAACTGAGCAACGGCGCGTAAACCCTTGGCTTTTGCCGCTGAATTCGTTTATGTTTTCCCGGTGATTGAGAAAGTAAAAGATTCGCACAACGAGCCAAACGGCCCCGCCAGTACCGACAATGGTGTAAAGCCCCTTCGTGAGTCCACCCTCGGCACTCGCAAATGGTTCGAGTCGCTCGAATATGTGCTTGAATACGCGTTGCGCGGACAGGGCGCTGGGCAGGCCACTTTTTTTATGGACAATTTGATGGAGCGCCTGCGCGAATCTGGCGTCCAGGTATCTCCTACCACTCATACGCCCTACATCAACACCATTCCCGTCGAAAAAGAGCCGGCGTATCCCGGTGATTGGCAGATTGAGACTCGCATC
>DASWRJ010000154.1:0-6510 GCA_036403255.1 Verrucomicrobiia bacterium | reverse complement strand
GGCCAATCAATTCGAAAACATTCCCCTGGAAAAAACCTTTGAAATACCAGTGTGTGCCAGCTTCTAGGCTGTAGAAATCACGATCCCCACCTAATGGCCCGCCGGCGAGGGTTGCACGAATTTCGCTGCGTTGTCCGCCATTCGGCAGGCGGGTATCATTGCGGGTATCGTAAGCAAGGAAAGGAGTGATTTTAGAGACAAGATGATAACCCTGCTCATTGCGAATAATGGAAGGCGCGTTGGTCGTGACATCAACAATGCCTATTTGCTCGATGGTGTAGCTGATACCACCGATTAAATTGTCGCTGCCAAGGGCACGAGCCAACCCAATCCGCGCGCCGGTTTGGCGGGTGTTGTAAAAGTCATTTAAGCTGAGGAAGTCGAGCTCCCGATGATAGAGATCGAGACTGAACTTTAGCTTTTTGCCGAGGAACCAAGGCTCTTCAGAGGTTGCTTCGTATTCGCGCCGCACAGCGCCGACAGCGACGTGGAGGCGCAGTTTTTGGCCGCCGCCTTTAAACCAAGGTGGATTGAAGAGATCGAAGTTGCTCCAAGTCGCATCAGCAAAGCCGAGGATGCTATCGAGCGAACTGAACCCAGCGCCAATGGTGAAGCTGCCGGTTTTGCCTTCATCAACGGCCACGACAAGATTTTTGCGATTGGGGATGTCGGTTGGTTCGGGTTGGGCTTCAACGCGGTCAAAGTACTGCATCTGCTCGAGACGCTGTTTGGTGAATTTAACTTTGACCATGTTAAATTCTTCGCCCGGAGAAACGGCCAATTCACGGCGGATGACACGATCCTTGGTGATGGTGTTACCCTTGATTTCAATCTTCTCAATGTAAGATTTGTCGCCTTCCTCGATTTGGAATTCCAAATCCATGGTGCCGGTCTGAGTATTTGGATTTTTACGGGCAAAGATGCGAACATCGATAAAGCCTTTGGCTCCATAGAGGTCCTGAATGGCTTCGATGTCTTTGTTCAGGCCAACGGGGGTGAATGTCGAGCCGACATTCATTTTCAGCTTTTGGCTAAGTTCGTTGGTGGTGAAAAGTTTAACGCCTTTAAAATCCACGGCACCGACGCGATATTGAGCGCCTTCGTAGATGACGAAATTGAGGATGAGCTTGCGCGGGGTTTCGTAAATGAAACGGACGTCCTTGAGCTCGAAATCAATATAACCTTCGTTGCGGTAGAATTCCGCAAGACGATCCTTGTCGTCTTCGAGTTCCTCGTCTTTGAGCACGCCGGTGCCAGTGAGCCAGGAGAACATCCAGTGGCGGCGCGTTTTTTTCAGGACTTTGCGAAGTTTCTTTTGCGGAAAAGCGTAAGCGCCTTCGAAGAAGACATCCTTGATTTTAACTTTGGGAGCTTCGGTGATTTCAAAAGTGACTGTGCCGCGGCCGACGCGCTCTTCGACGGCAATCTTGTATTTGACGTCGGTCTGCGGATAACCGGCCTTTTGATACATCTTTTTGATCTCTTGAGCGTCGGTAAAAGCTTTGCGCTCATCGAGGGGCTCGCCAATTTTGGAAGTGACCTTTTTGGTGAGCTTGGTGTTGCTATATTTTTTATTGCCGACAAAAACGATGTCAGAAAGTTTTGGCTTAGGGAGAAGAACGTAAAGAAGGTTCACGCCATCGCCAGTGCGTTCCTCATTGACTTTGATGTTGGCGAAATAGCCGGTGCCATAGAGATTGCGGACATCTTCATCAACGGTGACACGGTTGTACATGTCGCCTTCCTTGACTTTGATGTTGGCGCGGACGAGGGCCTCGCTGACCGTTTGAGGGCCGATGTTGGTGATGCTGACTTTGGTGACGGGAACACGGAACGGGGCGACCTGGCCCGAAGCGGCCAAGGCGCATCCGGCCAGGAGAATCGAGCAAAACCAAACTCGGACATAGCGGCCCCGGCGACCGAATTTAAGCCGGGACGTCGTCAGGACTGATTTTTGCGGCGCTCTCAAAGCGGGTATAGGACTTGAAAAATGTTAAATTGACATCGCCAGTCGGGCCATTGCGCTGTTTAGCAATAATTAATGTAATCTGTTTAGAATCCGATTCTTCCCGAGCTTCATCGTCATCGCTTTTGCCCGGATCATAAAGCAGACCGATCAAGTCGGCGTCCTGTTCGATCGAGCCGGATTCGCGCAGATCGGACATTTTAGGACGCCTGTTTTTTTCGCGTTCCATTTCCCGGTTGAGCTGGCTGAGCACAACAATCGGAACCTTCAGTTCCTTAGACAAAGCTTTGATGCCGTTGGAAATATCCGCAATTTCCTGCTGGCGGTTTTCAGCTCGCCGCGCAGTAGAATGGAGTAGCTGCAAGTAGTCAATCACGAAAAGCTTGATGCCATATTGCTGCCACATGCGGCGAGCCTTGGCGCGAAGCTGGAGGATGGAAAGTGCGCTGGTGTCGTCGATAAACAGCGGGGCGTTGGCGAGTTTGCTCGCGGCGCCGGTGAGCTTGGGGAAATCGCGCTCGGTCATGAAGCCTTCGCGAATATTGCGCATATTGGCCTTGGCGCGCGAGCAAAGCATGCGCAGGACGAGCGAATCGGCCGTCATTTCCAAACTGAAGACGCCCACGGGCAATTTTTGATCGACGGCGACGTGCTCGGCGATGTTCATGGCGAGGGAGGTTTTGCCCATGCTGGGACGGGCGGCAATGACGATCATTTCGCCGGGGTGAAGGCCGTTGGTCAATTTGTCGAAGTCGGTGAACCCAGTGCCCACGCCGGTGAGGGCGCCCTGGCGCTGATAATAATGTTCGATGGTGGAAATGGATTGCCGGACCAGTTCCTTCATGGAATTGGCTGTGGATTCAACGCGGGCTTCGCTGATCCGGAGGATATCGCGTTCCACTTCATCGAGAAGCGTATCAACGGCGCCTTCGTGATCGTAAACGCGACCGACCACTTCGGTGCAGGCGCTGATCATGCGGCGGAGAATATATTTTTCGCGAATGATCTCGACGTAGTACGGCAGGTTCGCCGAGGAAGGCACGGCGTCGGGGAGCGAGGCGAGGTAAGCGAGTCCGCCGATGGCATCGAGTTGCTGGCGATCTTTGAGGCGCTGCTGAATGGTGATGAGGTCGATGGCCTCTTTTTTGTCGTACATCTCGACGAGCAGCTCGTAAATGGAGCGATGGCGAAGATCGTAAAAAACTTCGCCGCCCTGTTTAATCTTTTCGATGGTTTCGCCGAGGCATTCATTGGGCGAAAGCATGACGCAACCGAGGACGCCCTGCTCTGCTTCGAGGCTGTGCGGCGGCAAACGATCGATTTTGCCAGGATCCGCGAGCGGCTGGCGGGTGCGGCGCGATTTTTTGAGATCGACACCAGCGCCGCCGGCTTCATTTTCGAGAGAGTTGATCATGGTAATAGGTCCGCAAGAGCAGACGAATATTTTAGAGAGCGTGCGAGAAGAAATTGTTTTTTTCGGCTACCACGGTATGCACAAGGTAATTGGGATGATACTAACAGGTTATCCGCAGGAAATTGACAATGGGAATGCCCGGAAAATGTTCGATTCAGCAGATTATTGCGCGGAGGTGATAATTCCTTATCAGCGGACGCAATGGCACAGAGGCCGCGAAGGTCGCCGTGACGGCCTAAAAGCGGACCACCAAACGAACAGGGTTGATTGGTTAGTTCAGGTTTTAGCCTTTGCAGGGGCTGACAGAACTTATCAAAGCGCGGAAGTATGCAAAAATTAGCTTTGTTTAGCTTTGTCCAGCTTTGTCCAGCTTTACCAAAGAGAGCCTTGCGGTGGATTATTGGATATTCAAAGGACTCCATGGCGCGGCGTGTTCGCCCGAGGGGAATCCAAGCGCAATATAATTTAGCGGCTGAGGGCATCATAATTTAGCCGCAATCAGCAGCAATTAGCCTCAACCAACCGCGATGCTTGCGGCAGTTGAAAGTTGGACGTTGAGCCCAAAAAAACGGCAGCAGCAGGGGAGTTGAGCGGGAAACGCAGGGATGTTTAGCCTTGTTTAGGCTTTTCCAGGTTTGTTGAGCCTGGTGGCGTCGCAAGGCCTGCGGAGGGCGCAGATTATACCGCGCAGCAACAGACATTTTGTTTATTGAATGCCTCATAATTTAATATTTTTTAAGAACATTGTAACACAGGGGGTGGGACGTTTACGGGGTAACCCCCCGCAAAAAATGCAAATTAATTTTCCTCGCTAAAAACAGAAGATTTTGAGATTTTAGCGCTGGTTCGTGCAAACCTAAGCAGTCCTAAGCTGCTGTTGTACATGCATTTCAGGCAACCTAAACGAGCAATTGTAGTTCACTACGGCTGGAAAGCCGGGGTCAGAAGGGGAAGCTTTTCCAAAACTGTGAAGAGAAAGGCGTCATGCTAAAGGCGGAATGCGCGCCGAGCAAAAAGCAGATGGAAACTGCTCCACCCCAATACTTTATGCCACGCGAATGCGGAAGCTTGAGGTCGCGCGTAAGAGCAAAGGAGAATCAGTTTGGAACTGTGACATTATTAATTGTAGCAGCGCAGTCGCGGGAGAAGGTTTGCAAGACCGGGAATTTTTTTGGGCTGGCCGGATTTTATTTGAATTAGACTAGACGGTGGATAAGCGGGCAAAAGACCTGGGACCCTCGCCCCCAGTACACCACAATAGCATCGCACCTACATTTTGGGTTACTCGCCAACTACACTGTTGACAGGCCAATTTCATTGAGTGTCTGCTTCGAAAAACGCCTCGCGATTTCCGCCGCGTTGCTTCGCGGCTCCAAGATGAACGTCACGGAAATGGCCTTTGAAAGCGGCTTGGAAGACGCCTCGCATTGTAGTCGAGTGTTAAAGCATGGATTGGATAGGATGCCGTTATAATATCGACTGGGTGGTCCAGGCGGGGCGTGAGTTGACCCGTTCAGTCAAATAGTTGAGCCGTGCAGCAAAGCACGGCTTTTCTGTTTTTGAGATCGTGAGGCCAGACAGTGCGACTAAAACCAATACGAAAGCAACGATCAACAAAACTATGAAGAACAACGAAACATCGACAACGATAGAGAAAACACCGGACCGCGCATCCGAAATGGGCCGTTCAAATTGGGGCGGACAGATTCCAACCGATTCGGAGACCACGACCATTCCCGATCTCGAAGCGGTGAAAGCCCGCCAGAAGACCACGTGGGAATCCGGTGATTTCGGCCAGATTGCCCGGACGATTGAGAATGTCGCGGAGGAGTTCATGGCACGGCTACCCCTTTCCGCGGGGTCGCAAGTCCTGGATGTGGCTTGCGGCACTGGGAATCTCGCAATTATCGCCGCGCGCCAGGGCGCGATAGTCAGCGGCATCGACCTGGCCAGCAACCTCATAAACCAGGCGCGCACCCGAGCGGCAGGGGAGGGTTTGCGCATTGCCTACGAGCAAGGCGACGCCGAGGCACTCCCGTACTCTGATGGGCAATTCGATTTGGTCGTGAGCATGTTCGGAGTAATGTTTGCGCCGCGACCCAGCATTGCCGCTGCCGAAATTGGGCGGGTGACCCGGCCCGGCGGGAGCATCGCCATGGCCAACTGGACGCCTGAGGGGTTCATCGGGAAAATGTTCCAGGTGTTCAAGAGACACCTGCCACCGCCGCCCGCCGGTGTCCCGTCGCCGATGGGCTGGGGAGATGAAGCCACGGTGCGGGCGCGGCTGCGACACGGGTTTGGCGAGGTGCGTGTAACCCGCCGCATGGCGCTGATGCGCTACCCATTCCCGCCTGCCGAAACGGTCGAGTTTTTCCGCCAATATTACGGCCCGACTCTAAAGGCGTTCGCCGCGCTCAGCGAGGACCAACAAGCCGCGCTGCGCCGCGAACTGGTCGAACTGCAAACGGCGCACAACACCGCTCGCTCTCCCGGCAGAACCGAAGTGCACGCGGAATACCTGGAGGTTGTGGCGGTGCGGGCATGAAGCAACTCGAACTTGCTGTCCGTTCAGGGCACCAGGTGCGGGCGGTCGCTCTGATTGGAAAACAGCGTGGTTGCTGGCTTTTGTGATGGTTGCCAACCACTTCACTGTCTCCGAAATCGGGCTGGCCAATTGCGTAAAACGCTCAGCGTGTTTTTCCAAGAGGTTCAACGCCGCTTCGTTCTTCAGCTAAAGCTGCTATGGGGAGCGTGCGCCAAATGAGCCAGCGGAAGATGCGAAGTTCAAAATCAATGGCCGCTCTTGTCCCCGCGCTGAGACGGTGGTTGGTGGACGAAGTTTGGGTTTGGTTAAGGAGAGCGGCCAAAAACATTGACTGGCAAGGGGGCGCGGCCAGTATGAGGAGAATTCAAGCGCAAATTTTATGACACCCCGGAATTCCGAATTGGCAGCGGAGATGCAACGCCTGGCGCAGATGCACACGCAGATGGCGAAAAATGTTTTCGAGCTGTCGCTGGATTATTCGGAGGAGAGCCTGCGAAAAATTGATGAGGCAATCACTACGTTTGATCCGGATGGGAACGCGCTCGAAATCTCATGGTCGGAGAGCCGGCGGCGGCGAGCCGCAAT
>DASWRJ010000153.1:0-3713 GCA_036403255.1 Verrucomicrobiia bacterium | reverse complement strand
ACTGAACCCGCGACGAATTACCTTATCAAAGACCACACGTTCGGATTCGTTCATCAACGGCGTGCCATGCAAACGCAGCTTCACACAAGCCGAGTCCACGTCGGGCGCAGGAAAAAAGCAGCTTACTGGTATTTTAAAAAGCCCATCCGGCTGGAATTTGCTTTGCACAAGCAACGTCAGCAGGCCGTAATCCTCGCTCCCGGCCTGGGCCATCAATCGCTTGGCTACTTCCAGTTGCAGGGTCGCAACGATCAGCGCTGGAGGCTTGTCGGCTAGCGCCAACTCCACCAGGATGGGCGAGGCCACGGAGTACGGAAGATTCGAAACCACTTTCCAATTCGTCCAATCCCTTTTGTTCTGCTTCAAGAACTCCAGCGCATCGACCAGCATTAATTCCAGATTCTGAGCGGGCGCAAACCGCTCACGGAGAACCTCAATTAAACGCCAATCTTTCTCCATCGCCAGCACCGCGCCAGCTTGGCTAAGCAGTAGTTCTGTGAGCGGTCCAAGCCCCGGCCCAATTTCCAACACCGAATCTTTCTTCCTCAGTTCTGCCGTATGCACGATCTTTTTTAAAATGTTTTGATCGTGCAGAAAGTTTTGGCCGAGAGATTTCGTGAGTTGAATGCCGCGCTCCACGAGTATCTGGCGCATTTCAGAAATCGTCATGCGCACTCCTGAAGTATTTTTTGCAGGCAATCCAGCGACTGGCCCAGTTGCTCGTCCGTAATAGTCAGTGGCGGAGTGAAACTGATCACGTTGGAATGTTCCCCTTCCGGCAGCAAAATAAATCCGCGCTCGAGCATGCGCTTAATGACGTTCAGGCAAATCTCGGTGGCGGGAAGATTGTCTGCTGTTTGCAACTCCAATCCGGCCATCAAACCAACACCGCGCGCAGTTAATTTGACTCCACTGGGCCCTTTGATTTTCCGCAGCTCATGCAGCAGGAACTTCCCGAGCTTCGCGCTGCGCTCGCATAATTTTCGCTCGCTGATTTCCGCAATTTGCGCCAGCGCCATCGCGCAACCGACCGGGTGCCCGAGGAACGTGCTCGTGTGAATGGCCTCCCCGCTGGATTTCGGCCAGGCGGCATCCATCAAATCGCCCCGTCCAACACACGCGGACAACGGAAAGCCACCCGTGAGCGCCTTGCCCAGGCAAATGATGTCTGGCGTGACGTCCGAATGTTCAGATGCGAACCATGCGCCGGTGCGGCCAAAGCCCGTATAAATCTCATCACAGATCAAAAGCATTTCATGGCGTTTACAAAATTTGTGAACCATGGCCAGAAACTCTTTTGGAGGCACTCGAATGCCTCCACGCGCCTGAATCGGCTCGACCAGCAGAGCGCCCATGCCGCTCGTATTTTTCTCCAAAAGCCGCTCTAACGGTTTTAGGGCTGCGTCACTGGTTGGAAACGGAAGGAAGCAACCGAATTCATTGAGCTGCGTGCGAAAGGGCGCTTTGAAATGTTCGCGATGAGTCACGTTTAATGTGCCATAACCGAGCCCATGATATGCGCCTTCGAACGCAATCACCCCGCGCTTGCCGGTCGCCAGAGATGCCGTCTTCAGCGCCGCTTCCACAGCTTCAAATCCTGAGTTGCAGAAGATGGTCTTGCCGATTGTTCGTAGTTGTTTGCCTTTGCTCCAGCGCTCGAATGTGATCGCGCTCAAAGTCCGCGCCAGCTCAGCTTTCAGCCGGTGCGGATGCACATCGCCCATGGCGTGGAGCAATCGCTCCATCTGCTTTTGCCCTGCTCTGACAACGCGGGAGTTAGCGTGACCCGCCGCTGCCACGCCGAACGCCGCCGTGAGGTCCAGGTAGCGGCGGCCCTCCGGATTCCAAACATGCACGCCGCGCGCCCGCTCCCAGACCATCGGCCAGGTGCCATCCGGCTCGATGTATGTCACATTGGCGGATTCGTACGCGCGCAATTGGCGCAGAACTTCGGAAGTGGATTGGCGCGATGTTCGTCGGCTCATCAGCAGCTCAAGGGTGGCAGTTGCTCGCTCGAAACTCAAGGTGCCTTCCATCCAGGCTCTCAGTTTAATTTTGCTCTATTTTTCATTGCAGCCGATACAAGGCCCTCTCTTTTTTTACTTTAGCATTCAGCCTTTAGCCTTTAGCCTTTCCTCGTGCGCTCGTAGCTCAGTTGGATAGAGCAACTGCCTTCTAAGCAGTGGGTCCCGAGTTCGATTCTCGGCGAGCGCGCCATCCTTGCCCAATCACTAGTTTCCCCTGAAAACTGAAAACTCTTTGTCACTGTTTCCTGATTACTGTTTACTTCTACCCAATGCTCAAAATCGAAGATTTGGCTGAACTCCTCCAGAACTACCGCCCCGCCGCTGCCGCTCAGGTCGCCGAATTTGAAATTGGCGGCAAGCCTTTTTGCTTTAACTCTGCTCCCGCCCTCATGGGTGTCATCAATCTCTCGCCTGATTCCTGGTACCGCGAGAGCGTCTGCCTCACGGTCGATCAGGCCGTCCAGCGCGGCCAAATTCTCGCGGCCCAGGGAGCGGACATCATTGATCTCGGGGCCGAATCAAGTCTCGCCCATGCCGCCGTCGTCAATCCAGAAGCCCAGCAAACCAAACTGCTGCCAATCGTCAAACAACTCCGTCAGCAAAAAATCCTCGTCAGTGTCGAGACTTACCATCCGCATGTCGCTCGCGCCTGCCTCGAAGCCGGCGCGAATATCCTCAACCTTACTGGTTCGGAAAACACCGCCGAAATCTACAAACTCGCCGCCGATCACGACGCCGCTGTCATCATCTGCTTTGTCCAGGGCCCAAACGTCCGCCAGGTCAGTGACCTCAACCTCGAGGGCGATTTCACCGCCGTGCTCGAAGATTACTTTTCGCGCCAGCTTGACCTCGCCCATCAGGCGGGCGCTCGCAAACTTTTCCTCGATCCCGGCCTTGGCTTCTACTATCGCAATCTCCAGGACAGCGCTACGCGTGTGCGCCATCAAATGTGCGCTTTTCTCAACACCTTCCGTCTCCGCAAACTCGGCTTCCCGATTTGCCACGCGTTGCCTCACGCCTTCGAATACTTCGGTGAAGAAGTCCGCTGCGCCGAACCCTTCTTCGCCGTCCTCGCTGCCCTTGGCAAAACCGACCTCTTCCGCACCCACGAAATCCCCCGCACCCGCGCCGTCCTCCGGACCATGCAAATTTATTAGTCTAAACGCTTGCCCATCCATTCTCGCGCACGCTGTCTATGCATGCCCATGGTGGCCAAAGCTCGGCGAATTGCGTTGCATCCGATCCACCAAGCCAGGGATGGAGCGGCCTTTTGTAATGAGCAGAAAGATTAACCTATTTTCTGGCCGCGCCCTCTCTCCGCGCCAGCGTCCGAAAATTGTAGAATAGAAATAGAGCCAACGAGATAAACGATGCACAAATTAAACTCGGCTCTGGTACTGGATCAGCATGAAAAGCAGTAATAATTCCGGCACCACTAAGGAAGCCAACCTGTGCGGACGTAGTCCCTTCAATGTGCGAAACAGTATCAGGAACAGCAGCTTGCACATTAACTGCATAGTCACCAATCGCGGGCTTTCCAATTGGTTGGTAGTTGAAAATATCTAATAGAAGATTGCCAGCCAAAGGATTATATAGAAATGGATGCTGCAACTGCACGCGACAACCAAAACCAGGACCCGCGCTAAAAAAGTGTAGCGACCCGGAGAGCACCAGGGTGTTATCTGG
>DASWRJ010000152.1:0-5252 GCA_036403255.1 Verrucomicrobiia bacterium | reverse complement strand
AACTGCCAGCGCACGTGATTTTACCTGAGCCCATGGGGCCCACGGGCGGAAACATGCCGCACGGACAGGACGCCGGATTTCTAGGCAAGGCCTATGATCCTTTTGTGCTGAATGCTGATCCATCCAAAAAAGATTTCAAGGTGCCGGACCTGCTGCCCCCCACGGAAATTGGGGAAGCACGCCTGGAGCGCCGGCGCGAATTGCGCGAGATCGTGGATGATCAGGTGAGGACCTTTGAAGCCAGCGAGCAGGCCAAACTCATGGACGCGAATTTCAGCTCAGCCTATCGGCTTATGACGAGCAGCCGGGCACGCGAAGCTTTTGATCTGACCAAGGAGCCCATGAAAGCGCGCGAGCGCTATGGGCTGACGCGCTTCGGGCAAAGTTGCTTACTCGCGCGGCGCTTGATTGAAGCCGGGGTGCGTTTTGTGACAGTTAATACTTTCATCACTGTGTTCGACGAAATCACGTGGGACATTCACGGCTCAAAACCGTTTACGTCCATTGAAGGGATGAAGAACATCGTAGCGCCGATGTACGATCAGGCTTATAGCGCGCTCATCGAAGACTTGCATCAACGCGGGCTACTGGACAAGACGCTCGTCTGCAACCTGGCGGAATTCGGCCGCACGCCGAAGATTAATCCCGCCGGCGGTCGCGATCATTGGCCGAATTGCTGGACGGTTTATTTCGCGGGTGGCGGCGTGAAAGGCGGCCGAGTCGTCGGCAAGAGCGATGAAATCGGCGCGTACCCGGTGGAGCGTCCGGTCAAACCCTCGGAGATCGTGGCGACGGTCTATCATTCGCTCGGGTTGGATTTGAGCACTGAACTGCGCGGCCCTGGCGGACGGCCATTCCCCCTGGTGGATTACGGCACGCAGCCGATCCGGGAATTGTTCTAGCGCAAAAGGAAGTTTGAATGGAGCGCAAAGCATCGATTTTCAAATATCTGCATTTATTGACCTGCGCAGCCACAGCGCTGGGTGGGCTGGGATTTGCGCCGTTAGCTCGATGTGAAGGTTCGGCTGATGCGCCGAAGGAGTGGAGTTTCCGCAATCATGTCCAGCCGGTGCTCGCAAAAATGGGGTGCAGCTCCGGCGCCTGCCATGGCGCTGCGGCAGGCCAGAATGGTTTCAAGCTTTCGCTGCGCGGTTATGATGATGAAGGCGATTACCTCGCACTTACGCATCATGCCTTGGGCCGGCGCATTGTTCCCAACGATCCGGCGCGGAGCCTTCTGCTGCTGAAACCGACCGGCGCTGTGCCGCACAAAGGCGGGAAAAAATTCGACACCGATTCGCTCGAATACAAGGTGCTTTCCGAATGGATTGCCGCGGGCGCGCCGCCGCCGAAAAAAGAGGACCCGCGCATTGCGCGGCTGGAGCTTCTGCCTGAGACTGCAATTCTCAAGCCGGGAATGACGAACCAGCTTCGCGTGCGAGCGCATTTCACCGATGGCCATGCGGAGGATGTGACACGCTGGGCCAAATATACTTCGGCGAATGAAAGCGTCGCCCAGGTGAATGACCAGGGGACGACGACGGTATCCGGTTATGGCGAGGGCGCGATCACAGCATGGTACTTGAGCCGAATCGCGATTGCGACCATCACGGCGCCGTTTACGAATCAGATCTCGAAGGAAACTTTTGCCCAGGCGCCGCGCCGGAATTTCATTGATGAACTGGTGCTCGACAAATTGCAGAGCCTGAATCTGCCTCCGTCGCCGCGGTGCACGGATGCGGAGTTTATTCGGCGCGCGTATTTGGACACTCTGGGCGTGCTGCCAGGCGCGCAGGAAAGCCGGGAGTTCCTGGAGAATCAATCCGCGGGCAAGCGCGACGATTTGATCGAGCAATTGCTGAAGCGCCCTGAGTTCGTGGATTACTGGGCATACAAATGGTCGGATTTGCTCCTGGTGCAAAGCCGCAAGCTGAAGCCGGCGGCGATGTGGTCCTATTACAATTGGATACACAATAATGTGGCGGCCAACACGCCCTGGGATGAATTCGTCCGGCAAATTATTATCTCGCAGGGCAGTACGCTCGAGAACGGCGCGGCGAATTTTTATGTGCTGCATGAGGACGCGCGCTTGATGGCTGAGACGACGTCGCAAGCGTTCCTGGGCATGTCGATCAATTGCGCGCGCTGCCACAATCATCCAATGGAGAAATGGACGAACGACGAGTATTTCGGGTTTGCGAATCTTTTCGCGCGTCTGCGCACCAAAGCGGGCAAGAGCGATGGCGAAGAAGTGGTTTTTGTGGCCAGCACCGGAGATGTTGTCCAACCGCTCACCGGCAAACCGCAAGCGCCGCGGCCGCTCGAAAGTAAGCCGGTGCCGATGGATGCACCCGCAGATCGGCGCAAAGCACTGGCGGATTGGCTGGTGTCGCCGGCGAACCCGTACTTCAGCCGCTCGATCGTGAATCGCGTCTGGGCCAACTTCTTCGGCGTAGGTCTCGTCGAAGCGGTGGATGATCTGCGCGCGACCAATCCTTCCAGCAACGAAAAGCTGCTTTCGGCCGCGGCCAAATTCCTGGCCGAAAATAAATTCGATCTCAAAGTGCTCATGCGCGCTATTCTGCAATCCGAAGCTTATCAGCGGACGAGCGCGGTCGTGGCGGGAAATGCTGCCGATATGCGGTTTTACTCGCGCTATTATCCGCGCCGGCTTAGCGCCGAAGTATTGCTGGATAGTTTGTCGCAGGCGACCGGAGCGCCGAGCAAATTTAAAAATTATCCGGATGGCTGGCGGGCGCTGCAATTGCCTGACTCGAATGTCGATTCATACTTTCTAAAAACGTTCGGGCGTCCTGAGCGTGAGAAGACTTGCGAATGCGAGCGCACGCTGGAGCCAAGCGTCTCGCAGGTGCTGCACATTTCAAACGGCGATACGCTCAACCAAAAGCTGAGCGCGAAAAAGAATCGCATTTCCGAGATGCTGGCGGATAAATGGCCGGCTGATAAAATCATCGAGGAAGCCTATCTTTCGGCGCTGTCGCGTTTCCCAACCGAAAAGGAAAAAGGCAAATTGCTGGAGGACTTTGAAAAAGTGAAGGATAAGGAGCGCCGCGCATTGGTCGAAGACATTTTCTGGGCGCTGCTGAGCAGCAAAGAGTTCCTTTTCAATCATTGATATGCGCGGCAAGAGAATATCCATTTTATTAGTCTGCTGCGTGTTCATTACTTGCCTTTCATTTGTTTGCTCGCAAGCAGCGCCGGCTCCCGATTTCTCGCAAATACAAACCGTCTTCGATAAGCATTGCACCGAGTGTCATGATGCACAGGACCCTGAAGCAATGCTGGTACTGGAGAGTTTTGAAGGGTTGCTGAAGGGTGGCGAAAGCGGGCCGGCCATTGTGCCGGGTAAAAGCGCGGAGAGTTTGCTGTTGAAAATGATCGAAGGGAAAATCGAAAAGGATGGTAAAAAGAAAATCATGCCTCCGGGCAAGCGCGAGAAATTGAGCGCAGAAGAAATCGCCTCGATTAAGTCATGGATAGATTCCGGCGCGGCTGCGCCGATGGTGGTGAACGCGCGAGAACTCGTTCTGCCGAAAATCGCTCCGAAAGTTCCACCACGAAACTCGATCTTTGCCCTGGCGTATGCGCCAGGTCCGAAGCTGGTCGGGTATGCGCGATCTGGCGAAGTGGAGATTCGGTCGGCCGAAGATCGCCGGCTGGTGCGCACACTCAAGGGCCACCAGGGGGCCGTTAACGCGCTCGTTTTTTCGGTGGATGGCAAGCAACTCTTCGCTGCTGGTGGTGAAGCCGGGCTAGTGGGCGAAGTTCGGCAATGGGAAGTGGGCACCGGCAAGCTGTTGCATGTATTTGAAGGGCACAGAGACGCCCTTTATGCGGTGGCGCTCTCGCCAGACGGCAAGACGCTCGCTACGGGCGGTTACGATCAAAAAATCAAACTTTGGAATGTTAAATCTGGCGAACAAATCCGGATGCTTTCCGGACACAACGGAGCGGTGTTTGGGCTCTCGTTTCGCGCGGATGGAAAAATCCTGGCCAGCGCCAGCGCTGATCGCACGGTGAAGCTATGGGAAGTCGCCACTGGTGAACGGCGCGACACGCTTTCGCAATCGTTGAAGGAATTGTACTCGGTGGCATTCAGCCCGGATGGCAAGCGCCTCGCAGCCGCCGGCGTGGATAACCGTATTCGAGTTTGGGAAATCAGCGAGAAAGCAGAAGAAACCACCAATCCCCTGCTCCATGCGCGATTCGCCCATGAAGGCGCGATTCTGCGCATCGCATATTCCAGCGACGGCAAGCTGCTGCTTTCCTCTGCTGCGGATCGCACGGTCAAAATTTGGGAGACCACAGAAATGAAGGAGCGCCTTGTGCTGCCCGTCCAGCCGGATTGGCCACCCGCTTTGAGCTTTGCTGGTGATTCGCGCGTTGTCGTTGGTTGCTTGGATGGCACTTCTGATTTTTATGACACGATGACCGGCAAAGTTGTGCCTCCGCCGAAGCCGGAACTGACGCACTCCGAACCGCGCGGGGTGCAACGCGGCATGCCGACGACTCTAAAGCTGTTCGGCAGCAATCTGGTGAATTTGACCGAATTGAAATTCAACAATGCAAAGCTCGCCGGGAAACTACTGCTGACGACGAATGATACTGCAAAGGTTATTTGGGCGAGCATCACACCTGGACCAGATCTGCCGCGCGGCGCTTATGAAATTTCAGTCAACGGCGCTGGCGGGGAAAGCGGAAAAATAAAAATATATGTGGATGATATTCCTCAGATAACTGAAATAGAAACCAATTCCGCCCCTGCGCACATTCCCAGCCTGCCAGCCAGTTGCTGGGGTGTCATTAATCCCATGGGCGACGTGGATGATTATGAATTTTCCGCTAAAGCCGGTGAAACTCTTGTATTCGATGTCAACGCGAAGATCCTGGGTTCGAAAGCAAACGCGGTGCTCACGCTCTTTGACGCATCTGGCAAGGTGCTGGCGAGTAATAATGATTTCGACGGCAACGATCCTTTTATCGCTTACAAATTCACGGAGGCTGGCACTTTTAAGGTGAGAGTCAGTGACCTGCAAATTGGCGCGTCACCGGATAACTTTTATCGGCTTTCCATCGGCTCTTTTCCTTATGTCGTGGGGAGCTACCCGATCAGCGTTGGCACCAACAAAGAATCTGAAGTGGAACTGCTCGGTTACAATTTGCCTCCGGATCATAAAATAAAAGTTAAACCTGGCAAAGCTGGCGAGATAGACCTGCCCGTTGATCCGGAG
>DASWRJ010000151.1:0-6230 GCA_036403255.1 Verrucomicrobiia bacterium | reverse complement strand
AGTCGAGCTGGGTCGAGCTAAACCAAGCTAAACCGAGCTAATTTTTAGCTCGCCTGCCCCCTTGAGTACCTTGGCTCAATCTTGACTCTGGCGCTGTAGATTCTAACTTATGCATTGAATGAAGCTCTCTTTGCGGGGTGAGTATGCCCTCCGGGCCTTGCTGGTTCTCGGCCAGAATTATTCCGACCAGGTCGTTCGGATTCAAACCATCTCCGAAAAGCAAAACATCCCCAAGCGTTTCCTCGAGCAAATTCTCAACGACTTGAAATCCGCCGGGGTAGTCCAAAGCAAGCGCGGCATCGCGGGCGGTTACCGCCTGGCCGGGACACCGGACCGAATCAAACTGGCCGTGGTCATTCGCCACATCGAGGGCGCTCTGGCCCCCGTGCCCTGCGTGAGCGAAAACTATTACGAACGCTGCACCTGCCCCGACGAATCCAGATGCGCCATCCGCAGCGTTATGAAAGAGGTCCGCGAAGCCATTGTAAAAATTCTCGAAAATACAAGCGTCGCCGATCTTTGCCAGCGCGCAACCCATCTCGATCAAAACCACGCCCTCAAGCTTGATTTCGTGATTTGACGCCGAAAAACGGCGTGCGGGCCCGCGCTCCAGCGGCTAAACTACTTCACATGAGCAGCCAGAGATCGATACAGAATCTTGCGTTGATCGGTTTCATGGGCACCGGCAAATCTTCTGTCGGCCGGATCGTCGCAGCCCAAATCCATTTTCAATTCGTGGATTCAGACGAGCTGATCGAAAGCCGGGCGGGCTGCAGCATCAACGAAATTTTCAAAAAATCCGGTGAAGAAGTTTTTCGGCGCGTTGAAAAGCAGATCGTGCAGGAACTGAGCACATACGAAAAGACCGTCATCGCCACCGGCGGCGGGCTCGCGGCCAATCCCGAAAATATGGCCAGCTTGAAAAGCCACGCGCTGGTGGTCTGCCTCTGGGCCTCGCCGGAAGTAATCTGGGAGCGAGTGCGCACGCAGACCCATCGCCCGCTCCTGCAAACGCCGGATCCATTCGCGCGCATCAAGGAATTGCTGGCCGCGCGTGAACCAATTTACAAACAGGCGGACGTGCTGGTGAATACTGAAATGCGCTCGGTCAAGGAAGTGAGCCAGCATGTGCTGCATCAATTCAACTCGGCCCGCGCGCCGGGTTCGCAGATGTGAAAGAAGCCATCCGCCAGAGGGCCGCGGAACTCGGTTTTGGCAGTTGCCACTTCACCACGGCGGCAGCGCCGGAATCCGCCGCGCAATTTGAAAAATGGCTGACCGCCCAGCGCCACGGCACGATGGCCTATCTGGAGCGCAACGCGTTCAAACGCGTGGACCCGCAAGCAGTGCTCGCGCAGGCGCGCTCGATTGTGGTGTTAACGGCGCCCTATGGCGAAGCAAAGGAACGCGTTACCGCGCGATACTCCGAACGCAAAACTGGCGTCATTGCTCGTTACGCCAGATATGCGGATTACCATGAGGTCCTGCGCGAGCCCTTGTCGAAACTGGCGGCGCACATTGACCAACTCGGGGGCACCGGCACCCGCTCGCTCTGGTATGTGGATACCGGCCCGATTTTAGAACGCGACTTTGCCCAACGCGCCGGGGCCGGTTTCATCGGCAAACATACCAACTTAATCAGCCGCCGCGCCGGCAATTGGATTTTCCTCTCCGAAATTATTACGACCTTGGCGCTGGAGCCGGACGCGCCCGAAAAAAATCATTGTGGCAGTTGCAGCCGATGCATCAGCGCCTGCCCGACTGCCGCGATTACTGCCCCATTTCAACTCGATGCTCGCCGCTGCATTTCCTATCTCACCATTGAGCTCAAAGGTTCGATACCCGTCGAATTACGTCCGCTGCTTGGGAACCGAATTTACGGTTGTGACGATTGCCTCGCGGTGTGCCCATGGAATCGTTTCGCCCAACAGGCGCAGCTCATGAAAGCGCATGCGCGGCCCGATTTGTCCCAGCCGGATTTACTCGATCTGCTTGCGCTTGACGATGTTCAATTCAAAGAGCTGTTTGCAGGCACGCCAATCCTTCGCAGCAAACGGCGCGGATTATTGCGTAACGTTTGTGTGGCCCTGGGAAATGTCGCTGATGCCAGTGCGCTGCCCGCTCTGGAACGTGCCAGTCGAGATCCAGAGCCACTGATAGCTGAGCATGCCGCCTGGGCGATCGAACAAATTAAATCCCGAGAGCTTGCCGCAACGGACCAGACGAAATTGCTGCCGGTCTAACGCTGCACTGAGTGTACTCGTATAGTGGTCCGCAGTTTTAACCTCGATCCGGCTCCGCCACTTTTCCCAAAAAAGAAACCCAAACCGCCAATCACCATGAAAATCAATGGAAGAATTCCAATCCAAATCTCATTTCCGAAGTCTATCAAGAGGACGGCCTCATAAGGATCCGCGGGCTTCACAAAACACACCGTCTGTCGCCCGGCTGGATATTGCGCGATGAATTGCGCTTTTCGTTTGTAACCGCTCGAAGAAGTGGTCAGAAATCGAAGTCGATTGGCGCGATATTCTTTTCCGTTTACCTGGTAGGCATAAAGTATTTCCGTAGTGTAGGTGTAACCATTTTTGGACCGCTGCTGCCGCACCTGGCTGGCAACCACGCGGCACGGCGTTTCTGCCCATGACCGGGCCGCAATGGTTTCATAAACGGGGCGTACGGTAATAAAGAAAAACAGCACCGCGCCAAATAGAAAAAATAATCCGAAGATCACGCGCGGTCGCTTCTGCGTTCCGCGTCGCGGCGGTGGGGCTGCGCCGGGCTCCGCTGCTTGCGATGGAGCAGGAACGCTTGCGGTCGCACGGCGGCGGTCGGCCTTCCAAACAAAAACAACGCCACCGACGCCAATGGCTATGAACAGCAGAGGCAGCGGAAAGAAAAAGAGGAGCATGGGGGCTTCATGCCGCAAGATCGCGCTGGACGGCTTTTGCGGATCGACGTAGCAGGTTACTTGCTGGCCTGGTCGGAAGGAATCTGCCAGGCGCTGCGCGCGGCTGTAATTTGCGTACTTTGCCGCGTTGATCTTCAGTTGGTCCGAACGATTCGTCACCCCCTCCCACGCGTATTCATACGAAACGTTGACCGTGTAGTATGAACTACTCAGGTTTGGAGGATTCAGAATTTTCGCGTTGAGAATCACCGCTGGTGTCGCGCGCCAGGAATAAGTCACCCAAATTTGGCGCGCCTGGGAAATGAGCAAACCGCAGAACACCACGCCTCCGATGGCGAACAAACTCAGAAAAATTGATGCGGCAATTTTCCCCGAACTGCTGCGCTGGGCCCGCGACGAAACCATAATAATCTTTCGGCCAAAATTGCGAGGCTATTGAGCCCGGCAATCCTTGCACAGAACTAATGGGTCAACCCTGATCAACCTGAAACCCAAGTTCACGCAACCGCTGCAATTTGTAAAGCAAAGCGCGTCGGCTGATGCCGAGCGCACGGGCCGTTTCGGAACGATTGAATTCATGTTTCCGCAAGGTCTGGAGCACCGCCTGCCGTTCGATTTCCTCGAGTCGTTCGGCGTCCATTTCAGTGGGAGCGCCAGCCGCCGACACCGCAGAACTGATACGCGCCGGAAGATGCTCGGGCATGATCATTTCGCCCCGGGAAAGGAGCGTAGCGCGTTCCATGGCGTTGCGGAGTTCCCGAACATTTCCGGGCCAATCGTAACGCTCCAGGCACTCGATCACTGATGCTGAAAAGCGCGCTCGCCCCTGCGTGAAGCTCGTAATGAATAAACTCGCGAGCGGCAGGACATCTTCGCGACGTTCGCGCAACGGCGGCACGTTTAATTCCACCACGTTGAGCCGGTAATATAAGTCCTCGCGGAAGCGGCCCTGGCGCACTTCTTCTTCCAGATTGCGATTGCTGGCAGCCAAAATGCGTGCGTTGGCCTGAATTTCCGCATTAGAACCGACGCGTTGAAATCGGCCGTCCTGCGTCACACGCAGCAGCTTGGCCTGGAGCTGGGGCGACATCTCGGCAATTTCATCGAGAAAAATTGTTCCGCCACCGGCTTGCTCGAAACGTCCAATGCGCTGGGCAGAAGCGCCGGTGAATGAACCTTTTTCGTGCCCAAACAATTCGCTCTCGAGCAACGTTTCGGGGATCGCGGCGCAATTCACTTTCACCATTGGACCAGCCGCGCGCGGACTCCATGCGTGAATCACATCCGCAATGACTTCCTTGCCCACGCCGCTTTCTCCGGTAATAAGCACTCGGCTCTCCGACGGAGCAATCAGCGACGCATCGCGCAGCAGCGCGCGCATGAGCGGACTTTTGGCGAGCAGGTTTGCGGGCAATTCCTTTTCTGGAGCAAGTTCGAGCGGCGCCTCACGCGCGAGCCCGGTCGCAAGACGCACGGAAGCAAGCAGTTCATCCAGGTCAATCGGCTTGCTGAGATAATTCACCGCCCCATCGCGCATCGCGCCGACCGCATCCCGAATATCCGCATAAGCCGTGACCAGCAGAATCGGCAGATGCGCATGTTCCTTGCGGGCGCGGCGCATAGTCTCAAGCCCCGAAAGGCCAGGCATGCGCACATCGGAGATCATCATGGCGAATTCGCCGCTGCGAAGCAGTTCCAGCGCTTTTTCGCCGGAAGAGGCGCAAGTAATATCCAGCCCCTGGCTGGAGAGAAACGATTGCAGCAAGCTCCTCTGGCTGGGATCATCGTCCACAACGAGGATTCGAGGCGCGCGAGCGGCAGGCTTGGCGGCTTCGGGCGGCATGTCAACTTTTCAAAATTGGCTTGAGGTGCGTGATGCGAAAAATGGCGCCTTGGGGTTTGTTCGCGTGGTGTTCGATTTCCCAGCCATGGGCCAGGACGATTTGTTGCACGACGGCCAGGCCCAGGCCAGTGCCTTTGGCGGTGGTGGTAAAATAGGGCTTAAAAATCTCCGCGCGATGGTTCTCCGGCACGCCTGGACCATTATCGATCACATCGATCATCGCTTCTCCATTGTCCAGGCGCTGCGCAACGATCCGAATCTCGCCTCGCATTGAAACGGCCTGAATTGCGTTCAAGAGTAAATTAAATAGCGCCTGACGCAAAAGCTGCTCGTCTGCTTCAATAGCCAGCTGCTCGCCGGAAGTGTCCAGCGTTATCTTTTTCTCATCAATATCGTAATTTAATGCGCGCACCAACTCGGCCACAACCGCACCGAGCGGGACCACCGAGCGGCGCACCTCGCGCGGACGCGAATAATTGATGAACTCGTTGAGTTGCGCGGTGACGCGGTCAGTTTCATCCACAATTTCGCGCAACTTCTTCCGAATTTCCGGCGAAGCATCCTCCTGTTTGGTCACCATTTGCGCCAGCCCGCGAATTATGTTCAGCGGATTCCGCGTTTCATGCGCCAAGCCTGCAGCCGCCAAATTCATTTGCTTCAAGTGCGTATTCAGCTCGCTTGCGCGCAACAAGCGCATTTGCAACTCCGAAGACTTTGACATGTTTCGCCAAGCCAGACCAATCCCAGCCACGGAAACTGCCGCAAAACAGCAAATTACCAGCCGCATCCAAAGGTCTTGCGAGTTGGCATGCAGGAAGTTTTCGGTAGACATGGCGATCACGACGCCATGGAGACCGCGCCGTTCGAGCAACGATTTATATTCCTCTTCGCTCATTCGGGGAGGACGCCCCCATGGGCGGCGACGCTCGTCAGGATTGGGTGCCACGCCTGGCGGACGCTCAGGAGGAAATCCAGCTGTAGGCCGATTAATAGTCGGGTCAGTAGCAGTTTGTGCGTTCGTATCAGTCGCTGTGGACACCAAACTGGATCCAGGCGCGGGCTGAAGCGCAGGAGGGACTGGTGCAGTGTTTGAACCTCCGGCCAGCAAATTGGTGTTAGCACTCGCCAGCCGATTGAAAGGAAAAGGACTTCCAGGGTTGTTGTTGCCTTCAGGCCCAAACAGATTCGTAGTCCCAGAAGCATTGGTCCCATCAATCGGACGCCGCGGCCCCGCAGGGCGTGGCGGCAAGACGATGGTTCGAGGAGGAACGTTTGTCCCTTCCTGGGTTTCCGGCACGCCAAGGTCAACTAGGTTCACCAACGTCACCCGGTGCTTTTCCCAATGCTCGCTGGTCTGCAACATTTCCTTGACCTCAATGTCAATCGGAGCGCCGGCGGATGCGACGACTTCGCCCGCTGCATTGAAAAGTGCAATCGCGTTGACTTCCCCGAGTTTAGTGGGTTCTTTATTTGTGC
>DASWRJ010000150.1:0-14729 GCA_036403255.1 Verrucomicrobiia bacterium | reverse complement strand
GCAAGAGGCAGAGGAGGCGGCGGTCAGCCGAAACACCAGCAACTTTTCTGGACCAAGTAAAAGGAGAACAGGACACCGCTACTAAATGCTCACAGCACGGTAACGCGGAGAATTCCGTTGCTCTAGTCTAAGTTCGTAATTACCCAGGGACCATGGCGTCTCACGGGTGTCGCGGACGGAAGAGCTGCATTCCGTCGGTGGCGAGGACGGTGGAGCTGATCTCGGAAGCGTTCGTGCTGTAGGGCGATTGAACTGGGGTCCATTGTCCGTCGCACTCGGAGCATGTTCCATCACGAAGCCGGGGGACGGAGCGGGCCAGGAGTGATTTAAAAGTAAATGGTGCCCCAAATGGCACTGGTGCATGAGGAGCCACATTGGGCATTAGTTAGTTAATCACTCACGACAGGTTCAAGAAATGGCTATGGGCTCTCAGGAAGGATCTTTTTTCAAGCTTCACCCATTACTAATCCCTCAATGGTATGTCCTTGGATTATTGGGACTAGTTTTTCGACGATGCGACATTTCATGTGAGGCCGCATCTCTTCTGGAAGACTTTCAAAAAACTCGGCTGTGACTTGCAAATCATGCCGTTCCGAATTCCTGGCATCAGGTGCATCCACCCCCAGCACGAGAACTGGCCGGGACTTCTGGGATTGGTTGGCTGTGCCGCGATGAATCGTCAGTGCCGAGCGGACTGAAATATCTCCCATTTTTGGCATCTTTCGTTGGGCGCGCTGTTCGTAACGCGCATATAAGGATTTTGGCGGAAACATGCCATGCTCAAAACCCTCCGGAAGATCCCATTGCGTGCCGGGTGCGATTTCAAATGGCCCCATATCTTCGTAGACATCCACAGTCGTAAGGTTAAAGGCCAAAGAATTCAGACGCCGTCCCCGAATCGTTTCGTCTGGGGCCGGGAAATCGCGATGCCAAGGCTGGTTCACCGCTCCAGGACCTGGGACATCGAAGCCAATCTCCACAATTTGGTATTCCGGTCCGAGCACCGCTTCAGAAACAGCGACTACCCAGGGATGGCATATTAATTGGGTGAAACCCCGAATCCTTTCGGCGTGGGTTTCCACATAATAGCGTTTCGGCCCACGACCGACTGCGCCGCCAGGAGTCGCGAGTGCTTCTTTAAACAAGATGGCAATGTCCTCACCAACTTCTGCAACCCAATTACGGTCGAACGCCCCTTTTAGGCCAATAATCCCGTCTCCATAAAGGCCGCCCATAATACTGGCTGTATCGTATTGTGATGCTTTCATGGAAGGAAGGGCATTTGAATTGATGCTCTCTGTTTGTTCAGCAATAGTGGAAATCATAAAACACCTTATTGAATATTCCCCCGTGACAAAATTTTCGCAACGGCTCTTTCCAATTTTTTCGTGCAACATCACCGGCCGGAGTGGCATCATATAAAATTGCTTAGTTAGGCCGAACCAATAATTTGAGCATTGAGGTTTTGTGTGGAAGCACACATTTCCCCACTCTCGCGGTTCCGGTCTGCGAAGTAACTCTCGATCGCATTCTCCAGAGGAGCCATAACCTGGAAACGTTCAGAGGCGAGCGCGCAATAAGCCGGTCGTCGGGCCCGGAACCCCTGGCCTGACCGGGACACATCCCGGATTAATTGCTGAGGCAAGCCGGCCATCGCGGCAACTTTGCGTGCGAGGCTGGCCCAGGTAATTTCACCGCGATTGGCCAAGTGACAGATGCCCATCTCTCCATCGATCAACAAGTCGAGACAGGCGTTCACAAGATCAGGAACGTAAGTTGGGGAGACAACTGAGTCGCACATGCTGTCCACCGGTTCCCCCGCGCGAAGGCGTTTTATTATGCTAGTGATGAAGTTGTATTCGTCCCACGGACCAAAGAATGCGCTCGTGCGGACCAAGAGAGCTGAAGGCATGATTTCCAAAATCAGTTTCTCAGCCTCTGCCTTGCTCCTCCCATAGGCATTCAAAGGTGCAACTGAATCCGACTCGATATAAGGCCGGCGGCTATCGCCCGCGAAGACGAGATCGCTGGAGAATGTCACGAGCTGGACATTGTGTGCCTTGCAGGCCTTAGCAAGGCACATGGGGCCGAATGTATTCTCGCGGTAGCATCGTTCCATGTCCGACTCCGCATCATCGACGCGGACATATCCTGCCGTATTAATCAATGCCCATGGTCTGACGCGCTGCAGGACGGCCTGAATTTGGCACGGATCGGCAATATCCAAGTCGCGTCGGCTGAGAAGAACGCAATCCAACCCGCGCAGCCCCGCTATGCGGTTGAAGGCTTGTCCAAGCGTGCCATTTGCTCCGGTAATCACAATCGGCCGGCGCAAGACTTTTGGTTTCGGGAAGGGCACTGTAACTTCTCCGTTTCTGCCGCCAACGGGCCTGGTCGGCTCATAAATGAATCGACATGGGCGGCGCCACCAGCCTTTTTCAGCGAGCACAGGATGCTGGCATGCCCCCGTTCGCGCAAGGTCAGCGACGCAATGGGCCAGACCGGTTGGCCGTGGCTCTGGCGCGCGCAGATCAAAAACTCCCGGCTCGTAGTAACCTTTGCAGCAGGTCAGCAGAGTGTTCCAGTCATACGCGCCAAACAAGGACCAGACCGTTACGGCACGGATGTCAGCCCCCTCATCGCGCAATTTTTGGGCTGCGGACCAGACTTCGGCAAGCCAGCGCATCTGTTCCTCTCGAGTACAACCAAGATGCGCTTCCGTTGTGGCTATAGGAATGCGATATCGTTCCCACGTCTCTTTGAGAATTCCGTAAGCGCCGATGATTTCAGATGCAGAAACGCGGACCGCGCAAATGTCGGCATACGCGTGCCGGCCATTGCCACCGTGTGTTTCCTTAGGGTAACGTTCGAGTCGCTCATCGAGGAACCGTTCGCTGGTCACGTAATAGTTGATTCCGATAGTGTCAGGCGGGCATGGCTCTTCCAGAAACGAACTCAACTCCCTTTCGCTTGCCCCGTTTGCCCGAAGATAATTCCAAAGCGGATGTTCCGGATCGACCATTCCGCACAATAAATCAAGGCTCAACCATCGTCGGAGATTGTCGAATTCCGCCTGATAAGCGAGGAGTTCCGTGCTATACGTCCGGCCCATATCCTCCGTCTGAATTAGCTGCGCCTGGGGATTCACTGCTCGAATTGCACGCATTGCTTTTCGGGTTGCTTCACATTCGATCAATAACGCACGGACGAAGCTTTCATCGTTACGATGGTGTGGAAACCATAGGCCGTAGAGTCCGCTGAAGCGCGCAGTGGTGAGTGGCTCGTTGACCGGTGTGTACATTCTGACCCACGGAAATCGCTGTGCAACCGCAGCGGCGTGAGCGGCAAGCCCTTCGGCAAACCCTTTATCCAACAAAGACGTGTGAGGTGGACCGCTCCCGTGGTGCACAAGCCCCACGATCGGCTCGATGGTTAGTTGGCGCAGCCGATTCAGCCGCTCAGCCGCCCAGTTCCAATCCGTTTCACAGTTCGAATGATGTTCCCAGAGCACTGGATACCGCAGCGCCTGAATGCCAAGATGAGCGATTCGATCGAGGTCATCGAGGCGAGCGCGATGCCCACTTAATTGCGTTTGATCGAAATACGAGTCTCCGACGCGGTTTACGGAGCATTCAATTCCACCCCACAACTCCAGCCTCGAAGCAGCGCTGCTCTGGCAGGGACTCCATGTCCTGACAGCTTCGGCCAAATGCGAATCAGCCATACGCAGTTCCGGGCACAAACGTACGGGTAAAGGTCGCAGGAAAGTTTGGTATTGTTGCAGGAATGATATAAACAACGATCGCAAATTCATGCGTTCTCTCCCGAGATGCTTCCTTTGACCCCTTCCACTCAAAGCGGGAAGTTTGCTCAACCCCCGGAAGCGTGTCTCGTGCCACAAGGTTGCCCAACGAAACGGCGCGCGCTATAGGGTAGATACACCGACAGCCCCCAGGGCCCTTGCCGCCGTTTGTAAGGCTCTACCCGCTACGTAACCGGGTGAACATTCCACTTTGCACTTTTTGTTTTTTCTGCGGTAGGTTAGGGCTCTTGTTGCTACCCTCGACGCCAGAGACTGTTTTCATTAGGCTGCAGAAATGCACGAGGGTGTGGAAAAATGGATTAAGAATTAAACCAATAGCTGGCTAACTCTAACCAGAAATTTTCAATGCTGGTTCTCGAACAAGCTTTGCAACATATCCTTTCGGCGGTGCAGCCGCTCGCGCACGAGATCGTGCCGCTTGGAACCTGTCACGGCAGAGTTCTGGCTGCTCCCCTCAGCGCCCCCATTTCGCTGCCGCCGTTCGATAATTCCGCCATGGATGGTTACGCAGTCCGCTCTGCCGATGTGGCCAAGGCCAGTCGCGACAACCCTGTCGAACTGGGTTGTATCAGTCAAATGGCCGCTGGCACAAAAGTCGCCAAACGGCTTCTGCCTGGAACATGCGCGCGGATTTTCACCGGGGCACCGCTCCCGCCGGAAGCGGATGCAGTGGTCATGCAAGAGGACACTGAAACCAGTCAGCAGAAGAATCGCATCCGCGTGCTCGATTCCGTCAAGCCTTGGGAAAATGTCCGCTTGCGCGGCGAAGACATTAGGGAAGGCGCCGCACTGTTTCGAGCAGGCGATCGCATCGATGTTACCAAGACTGCAGTGCTGGCGGCGCTGGGCATTAATCGGCTCAAACTCGGCCGACGCCCTCGCATTGGTTTGTTGGCTACGGGCAATGAGTTGGTCGAGCCAGGCCGCAGCTTGAAACCCGGGCAAATCTACGAGAGCAATCGCGCTGTCCTTTCCGTGCTGCTCACGCAAGCAGGCGCGCTGCCCATCCACTTGCCGCTGGCTCCTGACAATCTTGTTGTTACGCGTCTGGCGTTGAAGCGCGGCTTTGCCAAGTGCGACGCTGTCATCACCACTGGCGGTGTGTCAGTGGGGGAACTCGATTTTGTAAAAACTGCTTTTGAAGAAATTGGTGGGCAGTTGGATTTTTGGCGAGTCGCCATTCGCCCCGGTAAGCCATTTGCGTTCGGCAAATGGAGGGGAAAGCTTTTGTTCGGCTTGCCGGGAAATCCTGTTTCGGCGTTTGTGACTTTTTTGTTATTGGTGCGCCCGGCGATTATGAAATGGCAGGGAGCAGCCGATTTGGATTTGCCCTGCCTCCAGGCCACCCTGCTTGAGCCGCTCGAGAATCAAGGAGACCGGAGTCATTTCGTGCGCGTTCATGTGAATGCTGAAGGAAACGCGCGGTTGGCCGGTATTCAAGCTTCGCACATCCTAAGTTCATTAGCTAAGGCTAATGGGTTAGTCGAAATTCCTGCCAAAACGGTATTGCGTACGGGCGAAAGCGTGCGCGTGATGTATTGGTGATGGACTGAGCGTAGAATGCGACCTGCCCCCCCTACCGGGCCCTTAGAATTTACGAGTAGGCTGTTGCACCGGCTGAACAACGGTGCCTCTCGGGGCCTCGATGGGACGCGAGTAGTAGGGATCAGAACTCTGACCTGGGAACGAATTACCACGCGCCAAAGAGGGATCAAAACCATTATAAGAGCGATTTGCAGAAGGAGCAGGATTGAAGTCTCCCAACCCACCCGAGCTCGGCTTGGGGGAGGAATCGAAGCCCGAGAAGCCCGCACCTGGCGCTTTATTGAAATCATTGGCCAGACCTTTGCCGGCATTCGGCCCAAAAAGATCGTTGTTCTGTGCAGGGCCATTTAAAAACTCTTTGAACTTGGCGTGATCATCCTGGCCTCGGCCAGGCAGAGGCGCGTTATTTCCACTGTTGCCAAAGAGACCTTGCAGGCCCAGCTCGGGACTGTGCGCGCCAGAAATGCTGCTCTCCTTTTGTCCCGGCTCAAAAAGTTTTTTCAAATCCAGCTCGGTCGCAGTATGTGCTCCCAAATTGGATTTTTCGGTTTTGACTGACGTATCCAATGAAGCTTCCTCATCATCGTGAATTTTCATTTGGCGCATGATCTCAGCAGTCGCCTTTTTATCCCCGGGCTTAAAAGGCTTTTTTGGTTGCGCTAGATTATAAAACATATAATCGCGTGTGTGCTCTTCTTTATCCAAGCCATCAAGGCTGTATTGTTTATCGTGTACGCCAAAGCTTGTCTCCTCCTTGTCTTTATCCGAAAGTTCACCGTCACCAAGCAGCAGCCAATTCTTCTTTTCATCAGCGGCGTCTTGCATGCGCCTGGTTTGCTTGCGGGAGAGCGGTGACATGCTTGGAACGATACTGGGTGTCAATCCAGAGAGCGGATCAGTGTCCGGCTTATCCAGAAATTTGCGAAAGAGTCCTTTTTCGGCGGGAGTAGTTTTAGTGGGATCAGATTTTCCCTGTTGGCCCGAAAAAATAATGGCTTCGCCAGCGAAAATGCGGCCGGCAATGCCAGCCATAAAAACGAGCAGAGCCAGGCTGCAAATGCGTTTGCAAAAATTATGCACTGGCAGATTCATAATAGGAACATTGCCTTCTACCATCTCATCGTCATCTTTCAAGCGAAAATCAGGCAATAATTGAGCCCGCGCATGGAAAACAGCATTAAATAGAGAGTTTAGACAGCGGAAACGTTCAAACACCAGCCCAGGAAGCTGGAAGCCATGGCTACTCCATTGAATCGCTGGTTGCGGGGAGTGGCGCTGTCCGCTACAAATATTACCTATCTATGACGTTGACAGAAAAAATACTGGCGCGCGCAGCCGGGAAATCTCGGGTCGAAGCCGGTGATAATATCTGGGTCAATGCCGACATTCTCATGACGCATGATGTCTGCGGGCCTGGCACCATCGGAGTTTTTAAGCGTGAATTTGGCAAAAACGCGAAGGTCTGGGATGCCAAGAAAGTTGTCATCATTCCTGATCACTACATATTCACGGCAGATTCGAAATCAAACCGTAATGTGGATATTTTGCGCGAATTCGTGCAGGAACAGAAGTTGCCCTATTTCTATGATGTAATTGATGATCCGGAAGGGCACTGGGTTTTTGATGCTTCCAAGGGAATGCTCAAGCGCCAATACGGCTCGCAATATGCCGGGGTTTGCCACACGGCCTTGCCGCAGAAGGGCCATACACGCCCGGGGGAGATTCTTTTCGGTACCGATTCGCACACCTGCATGGCGGGCGCTTTCAACGAGTTTGCTACAGGCATTGGTAACACCGATGCCGGATTTGTCATGGGCACAGGAAAGTTGCTCATTAAAGTTCCGGAAACCATGCACTTCCGGCTCGAGGGCAAGTTGCAACCCGGCGTCATGGCTAAGGATGTGATTCTCCATTGCATTGGCGAGATCGGCTTTGATGGAGCAACCTACCGCGCCATGCAATTTGATGGTTCCGGCGTGGCCAGTCTTTCGATGGATGATCGAATGACGATTGCGAATATGGCGATCGAAGCCGGAGGAAAAAACGGCATTTTCGAGTTCGACGCTCAAACCAAAGCAGCGGTGGATTATCGCACGCGCCTGAACGGAACCAAGAGCACCTACGAGCCCGTGGAACGCGATCAAGATGAAAAGTTTGTTTACAACTTGGTAGTTGATTTGTCCAAGCTGGAGCCCACGGTTGCCTGTCATCCGGATCCCGGACAACGGAAGCTGGCCAAGGACATGGGCCACATCAAATTGGATCGAGCCTATATCGGGTCCTGTACTGGTGGAAAGACAAGCGATTTCCTGGATTTTGCCCGTGTGTTGAATGGAAAACACGTGAAGATTGACACCTTCGGCGTCCCCGCTACTCCCGAGATCGTGCATGATCTGCAGAGCGCACGCTGGGGTGGAAAAACCGTTTGGGAAATTCTCGTTGATGCAGGAGTGCAGATGACAGAGAATGCCGGTTGCGCAGCCTGCCTGGGAGGCCCGGTCGATACGTTTGGCCGTATGAATAGCCCTATGAAATGCATCAGCGCTACGAACCGCAATTTTCCAGGACGCATGGGGCACAAGGAATCACAAGTCTTCCTGGCATCGCCAATGACGGTCGCTGCCAGCGCTTTGACTGGACAGATCACGGACCCACGGGAGGTCTTATCTAAGTAAATGCCACGTTCGCAAGGAGCGGGTTTGGCCACTTGAAGCCGAATGGTAGTTAATCGAGATCAACTGGATACCTGGTGCGAGCGCGGCATCCTCGGGCTCGTATTAATTATCCTTGGCTTTTCGGCATTAGCCACTGGAGCAACCCGTGCGCAGGACTTTTTGGTGGTGGAATGGCTCACCATAGCTCTGCTGGTTGTCTGGCTGGCGCGTTTCTGGATTAATCCAAAGCACAGACTCTTTTGGCCCCTGCTCTGTTGGCCTGCACTGGGTTTTATTTTATACGCGGCCGCGCGCTATACGCAGGCGGATATTGAGTTTGTCGCCAGGCAGGAATTTATTCGCGTGCTGGTTTACGGAGTGATTTTTTTCGCCGTGCTGAACAACCTGCACCGGCAAGAGACCACTCACATTGTCGGAACATATCTTTTGTTCATCGGTATGGCCATTGGACTTTATGCCTTGTGCCAGTTTCTGACTGATTCGAATCATGTTTGGGGATTTGAGCGTTCGGAGATTTACCGCAAACGCGGCTCCGGCACGTTCATGTCTCCCAATCAACTGGCTGGCTTCCTTGAGATTCTATTGCCGCTCGGTCTTGCCTATACGCTGATGGGCCGCCTAAGCCATTTGCAAAAAGTATTTTTTGGTTACGCATCTCTGGCGATCTTTGCAGGTATTGTAGTGACTATTTCGCGCGGCGGTTGGTTCGGCGCCGGCCTGAGCATGATTGTGCTGGTCGTGTATTTGGTACGCGTCCGAGATTACCGTTGGCAAACTTTGCTACTCGTTGTGGCCATGGCGGGCGCGGGCTATCTATTTCTCGGGCCAGCCCGGCTCTCGCAAAATCGCATCGAGCAACTGACCTTCTCGAAAACCGAAGAAGAAATCCGCTATACACTTTGGCGGGAAGGCCTCGAGATTTGGAAGGATAACTTCTGGTTCGGCGCCGGTCCGGCGCATTTTGATTATCGCTATCGCCAGTACCGCCCACCCAGCGATCAAGCGCAAGGACGCCCCGAGCGCGTGCATAATGATTATATTAATACACTGGCAGATTGGGGCCTCATTGGAGCCCTGCTGGTAGCAGCGGTCTGGGTTCTGTTTTATTGGGAAGTCTTTCGAAGCTGGAGTTTTGTCAAACGCTCGCAAAACGATCTAGCTGTGAAACGCAGCAACAAATCCACATTTGTTCTCGGCGGCTCTTTGGGGTTGTTGGCCGTGCTGGCTCATTCCATGGTGGATTTCAACATGCATATTCCCGCCATAGCCATATTGACTGTGACCATGCTCGCACTGGTGGCCGGGCATTTCCGGTTCGCGACTGAAAAATATTGGCACACGGCCAGGCTGCCTTTGAAATTAGCGATTAGCATCTTCCTCATCTCCGGTTTGATTTATCTTTCTGGCCAGGTTGTGCAACGCACGCATGAGGTGGCTTCCCTTGTCCATGCGGATAGAAGTCCAAATTATTCCGAGGCACAGATTAAGTATCTTGAGAATGCATTTGCGAGCGAACCACGAAACCCAAGCACCGCTTATAATCTTGGAGAGTGTTTTCGCTCGGTCAGTTGGCAAGGGGGCGAGGATTACAGGGAGTGGGCAGCAAAAGCCATGGATTGCTATAAAATTGCCAGCAAACTAAATCCCTGGGACCCGTATCCGCCCATGCGCTTCGGGATGTGCCTGGATTGGACAGGGCGCTTCAAAGAGTCTGAGCCTTATTACCACAAGGCGCTCGAACTCGATCCAAACAACTTCTATACCGTGGCGCATATGGGTTGGCATTTTGCGCAGCTCGAGCAATGGGACAAGGCGTTTGAATATTTCGTAAAATCCTGGAGCTTAAACCACATTGATAATCAAATCGCCAGGATGTATCTTCCCCTCTCCGATGGTAAGAGGCGGGATTTACAGGCGCAACTTAAGAAAAAGGGCCTTTAATCTGCGGTATCAAAGGGATTTTGCGTCAGTTTTGGCCAAAGACTTGCTTCTATCGGTTCAAATGAAGCGTCACTGCACTTGAGAATAATACGTTGACAGAACAAGTGATTTTTCCTAAGTCTTGGGCGCAAGTAACTACTAAAAAGCCATATAGCGAAGAAGAATTATGAAATCGAGCCAAAGTACCGCATGGAGAGCGTTTGCAGCCATTCTAGTTAGCATCTCTTTTTTGGCCACAACCCTCCACGCACAAACCACTCCCGGAAAAGCTGAAGTGCGGGCCGTCAAAGGCCATGCCGTTTATTCCATCGGCGGTGGCCCTGCCATGCCACTCAAAGTCGGAACAGTGCTGCCCACTGGTGCGACCATCAAAACCGGGCCGGATTCCTCGGTGGATATGTTTTTAGGCAATAGCGCCGGTGTATTGCGCGTAGTCGAGAACTCCACTCTGGGATTGGATAAATTGGCCGTTACTGACACCGGTGCGGATACCGTTGTTGAAGTGCAATTGAACTTGCCCGAAGGAACAGTGCTCGGAAACGTTAACAAACTTTCCGCTGCGTCGCGCTACGAAATCAAGATGCCCAATGGCGTTGCAGGCATCAAAGGCACCCGTTTTCGCGCCAGTTCAACCATGTTCATCGTGCTGCTCGAAGGAACATTTGTGCTGGTCTATGTCCCCCCTGGTGGTCAGCCAATTCCCTATACCCTGGTCGCTCCTCCTGCGGTCTATTTTTCCCCTATCGAAGGCATCAAGCCTGCTCCGCCTGAGCTAGTCGCTGAAGTCGGTGGGCAGTTTGGCGGGCGTCCTTTTACGCCACCAGGGCCTCCGGGTGGTGTGCCCTTTAGAGACCCATTCGTCTCTCCTGGCCACGGCCCGAATACGGTTAATCCGTAAGAGAGTTTAAAGCATAAAAGCCCAGAGCGACTCCCGTTGCTCTGGGCTTTTTGTTTAATAACATGAAGATAAGACCAATCCTTTTTGTCCCGTTCGTCTTCTGCGCGGGCGCAGTGGGGTTGGCGCTCTTATTCCTCGGCCTTTCTAATACATGGCCGGGCTTTCAGCTTTTTCGGCGGCTCGAGTGGATAAGCTACGATTGGCGCGTCCGAACGGCCGCGGCCAAGCAGTCTGAGAATGCCACCAACCTCGGCCTCGTCTTCATCAGCGATTCCAGCATCAAGTTTTTGCAGGATTCCAATCACCTCGATTACATCGCCGGACTTTATTGGCCGCGTCATGTTTATGGACGCCTTGTCAAAGAATTAGCCAGTCAGCAAGCCGAAGCTGTTGCCCTGGACGTCTTGTTTACAGAGCTCCGCCATGACCAGGACCAGCCGCACGTGCGGGATGAGGCCGGTCAGGAGCAAACCCCCGATAACTACTTCGCCACGCAAATGTTGCTGGCGGACAATGTAATTCTGGGTGCTGATAAAGGGCTGCTTCCCCACGCAACATTTCGCAATAGCGCATGGCGCATCGGCGACACTGCCGCTCGTCGCGATGCTGACGGTATATTGCGCCGCGCCAAGGCCTTTGAACGCTACAAGATTTGGCATCCCCTCATCGAACAAGCTGCGCAACAGTGGCAAGCCGATCTCACCCGTGCGGAAATTAATTCGCATGCGCTTGGATTGCCTACTGCTGCGGGCGAATGGAAATGGATTCTCCTCGATAAAGTTGGAAACTTCGACCAGGTAAAGCTCTTTCAAGAATTGGGGGGTACGAACCCAATCGCCGGCGCGCGCGTCGCGCAGAAGCCATTTACAGAATCACGGGTTTGGGATCTTGGTTTTGCCATGGCCGCCCGCGAAATGAAACTGGATTTGGATCATCCACAGATTTCGCCAGGCAAAATCACGTTGAAAGGTCCGGGCGGGCTCGAACGAGTCATACCGATTGATAACGACGGACAATTCTATATCGACTGGACCTTTACTCCATTTGACCCGCGATTGACGCGGGAATCCATTGAGAGTCTGCTGCTGCAGGAAATGAAACGGCGCCAGGGAGCGCAAATTGAAACGACCAATCGCTGGCAAGGAAAGCTCGTCCTCGTCGGTTCCACTGCTACTTTCAATGATTTGACCGACTTGGGCGCAACCCCGCTGGAACACGAAACATTTCTCACCACACGCTATTTGAATACCGCCAACTCGCTGCTTACAGGCCGCTTTGTCCAATTCCTCAATTGGAAGTTCGAAGCCTTGCTTATTATCATTCTTGGAATCGTGGCCTGGCCGCTCACCTGGAACGTTCGCCCGCCCTGGTCCACTCTTTCCATCGTCCTCGTGCTCGCGACGTATTGCTGGCTCGCCAATCATTTTTTCAGCCAGCAGCGGCTTTCCATTCCGCTTGTGCTTCCCCTGACCGGTTTGCTGCTGTCGCATTTCAGCTTGCTGAGTTATAAAACTTTCTTCGAGCAAAACGAACGCAGGCGGGTCAAGAATCTTTTCGCCCGAATCGTTTCTCCCAATGTCGTTAACGAACTGCTCGGCGCAACCAATCTCTCCCTCGTCGGTGCTCGCCGTGAAGTCACCATGTTTTTTGCGGATGTACGCGGCTTTACCGAATTGACTGATCTGAGCCAGGCCCAAGCTGAGAAAGTTGTGCGTGAATACCAACTCCCACCCGAGGAAGCAAAAGCGTATTTTGATTCGCAAGCCCAGGAGCTTCTCCAAACGATCAATCTCTATTTGGGACTCATCGCTGATATCGTCAAATCTCACGAAGGCACGCTCGACAAATACATCGGTGATTGCGTAATGGCTTTTTGGGGTGCGCCGGTGGCGCAGGAAAAGCATGCTGTGCTCGCCGTGCGCGCTGCGATTGAATCCCAGCGCGCGATTCATGAACTGAACCAGCGACGTGCGGACGAAAACAAGCGGCTTCAGGCCGAGAACCACGCCCGACTAGCCTCTGGACAGAAGCCACTTCCTTTACTCAAGCTGCTCCTGCTCGGCACCGGCATTAATACGGGCACCGTGACCATCGGCTTGATGGGTTCAGATGCGCATATTGTCAATTACACGGTGTTTGGTCGTGAAGTGAACCTTGCGAGCCGTTTGGAGAATGTCTCAGGACGTGGGCGCATTTTGATTGGCGAAAACACATTCAAGCATTTGCACAAATTTGCGCCTGAACTAGCCGCAAAATGCGAGCAGCAAGCACCGATGCTGCTGAAAGGTTTTCTTCAGCCAATTCAAAGCTATTCCGTTAATTGGAAGAACAGCAAACTTGCGTCCGGGTCTGAGCAGGCAATTCCCGATGCTGAAGTTGAAGTATAGGCAGAGTAGTTAACCACTCCCATTACCTTCGGTGGCATCAATCTCTTTGTTCCGCTTTTCTGCGAAGAAGGTTTGCAACATCTGGCGGCATTCCGCTTCGCGGACTCCATGAGTAATCTCGCATCGATGATTCAAGCTCGGCCATTGCAAAATGTTCATCACGCCTCCAGCGCCTCCTGCCTTCGGATCGCTGGCCCCAAAAACCACCCGCGCCATGCGCACATGGACCAGCGCGCCCGCGCACATCGCGCACGGTTCTTTGGTTGAATACAAGGTGCAGTCGGTCAGACGCCAATCACCCACCACACCCTCCGCCTGTGTCACGGCCAGCATCTCTGCATGCGCAGTGGCATCTTTGAGCAGCTCCACTTGATTGAATGCTCGCGCGATAATGTGCCCGTCCCGCACGATAATCGCACCGATTGGCACTTCATCCCGCTCATAAGCCCGCGCAGCCTGCCGCAGCGCCTGGCCCATGAAATAATGATCGCTCTGTAGATCAATGATTGGTTCTTCAGCCATGAATGAGAGAAGCAGACGTTTTGTTGGAACAAGGCACGATAGATTCTTCGACGGACCAATTGTCCGGTTGTCCCTCCGCGCAATGACAATGCGCCGCAAAAAATCCACCGCGATGTTTCCAAAAGAGCGGCCAGATTTGCTCACGATCCGTGCGGGGCAAATTCAGCTTGGCCAGCGTGTGCCGCGGAAAAAATTTGAAAATGCCTTCGCGATGCGCGGCTGGGAGCGCCTTGAGACATGGAGTAATCTCGAAAAGAAACATGAGCCAATGGGCATGGCCCTCGTATCCATGCTCGCTCACCAACCCGGTCAGGTGCAAATCGGCCGGTGTGATTTTCAAGCCAAGCTCTTCCTCTGCTTCCCGGCAGGCGCATTGATATGGCGATTCGCCAGATTCCGTGTGAAGTTTGCCCCCGCAGGGACTCCAAAGGCCGCGGTTAGGTTCTTGTTTTCGTTCGAGCAGCAGAACCTCATCCTGCTCATTGAAGCAATAGAGAAGGGTGGCAATTTTGTAAGGCAATGCCATGCGAGGGGTGCGGCCTAGTCCTGATGCCGAAACGTTTGGATTAAAAGCTGGCTGCGCGCCGCTTCCATGGCCATCCGGAAATCCTCGTAAGTAGGATAACGGTCAGCAGGGCTCTTGGCCATCGCGACCGAGATGGCTTCGCTGGTCGGCATTGTGATGGCCGGATTCACATGATGCGGAGGAGTGAGAGTGGTATGCACATGTCCCGCCACCACTTCCTCGATTGTTTCCGCCTCAAACGGCACATGCCCGGTCAACCCATGATAAAGCGTGCCGCCCAGGCTATACATGTCAGATAGAAAATTTTCTCCCTCGCGTTTGATCTTCTCCGGAGCGACGTAATAGGGCGTGCCCCAAACCGCCGCTCCATATTCCTCTTCAGCTTCGGTGTTTTGCGCCAAGCCGAAATCGA
>DASWRJ010000149.1:0-5127 GCA_036403255.1 Verrucomicrobiia bacterium | reverse complement strand
ATTGCCAGGTCGTCGCCGCGTGCGATCTCGACGAGCGCCCGCGCCAGCAGGCCGTGGATGCGATCAACAAAAACTACGGCAATAGCGATTGCAAAGCTTACAAAGATTACCGCGAAATGATGGCCCGCACGGATATCGATGCCGTCATGCTGGCCGTCCCCGATCATTGGCACGCTCTCCTGGCGGTGCATGCGGCGAATCAAAAGAAAGATATCTACGGCGAAAAACCGCTCGCCCGCACCATCGAGGAGCAGCAGGCCATCGTCCGCGCGGTCCAAAAAAACAAGCGCATTTGGCAGACCGGTTCCTGGCAGCGTTCGCGCGATAATTTCCACAAAGCCGCGGAAATCGTCCGCAATGGCATGATTGGCAAAGTGACCCAGGTCGAAGTGGGCTTACCTGGCGGCTACGCCGATTTCAAAAAGACGGCCGAGAAAAAACAGGTCACCACTCCCCCGCCCGAGCTGGATTACGATTTCTGGACGGGCCCTTCCCGCATGTTCCAATACATCGAAGCCCGCATTCATATGAACTGGCGCTGGAATTATAATTATGGCGGCGGCCAATTGCTGGATTGGATCGGCCATCACGGTGATATCGCCCATTGGGGCCTCGATTTCGATAACGTCGGCCCCACGGAAGTTGAAGGCGTCGGCGAATTCCCGCCCGATGACGCTATTTGGAATACTGCCACGAAATATCGTTGCACGCTCAAATACCCGCACGACGTCAGCATGACCATTGCCGGCGGCCACACTGATATCAAAAGCGGCACCAAATGGATCGGCAAAGACGGCTGGGTGTGGGTGGATCGGGGCGGCTTCGAGGCCTCGAATCCCGAATGGAAATCGTGGAAGGAAGTGCCGGACAATGTGGCCAAAGTGAAATTGATCAAATCACGAAACCATTATCGCAACTTCCTCGATTCCGTAAAATCGCGCAAACCCACCATCACGCCGGTCGAGACCGCGCATCACTCGCTCATCCCCGGCCACCTGGGATTGATCGCCATGCTCGTGGGCCGCAAGATTAAATGGGACGCCAGGAAAGAGCAGATCGTCAACGACGAAGAAGCCACGCGCTTGCTCGGACGCAACTATCGCCCACCCTGGCACCTCGCTTAAGTCGCATTGCTTTGGACAAAGCGGCGGCGCAAATTCCGTTAATTTGCGCCGCTGCTCAGGTGCCTCTAAACCTCGAGCACTTTTTCAAATTTTGTCAGGTTCTTCGGCCCATTCCCCGTGACCAGGGCCACGTCCTCGAGCCTGACGCCGCCCAATTCGGAATAATAGAGTCCAGGCTCGATCGTTACCACATGGCCGGGCCGCAGGAGATCTTTGGATGACTCGCTCAAGGAAGGTTTCTCGTGCAGTTCAAGGCCAACCCCATGACCTGTCGAATGGAAAAAGCCCTGCATCCGCCCGCCCTTCCGATTCGTCTTGTAACCTTGTTCCTTAAAAAAGTCATCGACCCTTTGATGCACTCGGGCGCAGGACGCGCGGTTGCGCAACTGCCCGAATCCAACCTCCTGCCCGCGCCGGACGGTGTCATAAATCTTCCGCACTCCTTCACTGGCGCGGCCTTTTACGACCGTGCGAGTGATGTCTCCAAAATAGCCTGTCTTCTGCGAACGCGGGAAAACATCGAGGACTATCGGCTCATTCGCGCGCAAGACGCCATGTCCGCTCTGGTGCGGGTCGCAACCTTGTCGGCCACCGGCCACAATGGTGCGGATGGGAATGCCTCCGGCCTGGAGCACAGCCGTCTCAATGATCGCGCGCAGCTTCTCGGAAGTGAGCGGCACGCTGTGATACAGGAGCTTTTTGTTTTTGCCGATGCGCGAATTTTTCAGAGCAAAAATCCCCTCGGCCAATCCAACTTCTGCCATCATCAGCGAAGCGCTAATCTTTTTGACTTCTTCGGCCGTCTTGAATTCCCGGTCCTCGAAAAACATTCCTGGCTTCACCTTGACCTTGATTTTCAAGTCCCTCAGTTCACGCGCCAGCGCCAGCGGAAAATTTTCAGGCACGAGGACTTTTTTCAATCGCCTGCTCTTGAGCAAGTGCGCGATCACCAGGGCATGGGTGCCCTTGCGTCGTGAATTCTTCCCGACATCGCGCAAACATTTTCCGACTGATAAAACGCGGCAATGACGTGCTTCCTCCCGCGCGCGGCTGATTTCAAAATCATTCACCACGATGTGGCACTTGCCATTCAGGCGCAGATAAATAAAAGGGTCCGGCACAAACATGCCCACGGCGTAGAGCATGTTTGGATCGCGCTCGCTGTCCGCGCGCATCAGCAGAGTATCACGGCTCATCGAATTCTTAGGTCCTGTCTGATTTCTGCCCCAGCAATAAAAAGCGTTGCCTTCCGGCGTTCATACCGGAGCTTTCCGTAAACGACTGGGAAATTCCGCTAGTGCACGAACGTCGGCGACAAAAAGTAAAGACGTCCGGCTTGCAACTTCGGCAGGTCCATCCCAAGGTCCACTTTGATCTGCGTGCCTTCTGATTTCCCGAAGAGCTTGAATAAATTTCCCAGGCTAAATGATTGCTGGTATTGCACGAGGTTTGGCCGGTGATCCAGCTTGGCTAACTTTTCAGCCCGATCAAGGGCTGTGTCCCAGCTTCCCAATTCATCCACAAACCCAAGTTGATATGCCTCCTTGCCGCTCAGAACTCGTCCATCCGCAAAATCCGCCCAGTTCTTGCTCAAGGTGCGGCCTTTGCTGTCCTTGTTGTTTTGATTCAACTTGGATGCATGTTCGCGACCATCCGCAACGACACTCTTGAACTTTTCAAACGTCTCGTTGATTAGTTTTTGGATCATTTTCTTCTCCTCGGAAGTGATTTCATCTTCTCTTTTCGTGCCGCTCAGCATGTCCTTGAATTTGCCGCTCTTATAGACTTCAGGGCGCAACCCGACTTTGTCCATTAGCCCCCGGTAATTGAGCGAGTGCATGATGACCCCGATACTGCCGGTGATCGTCAACTCATTCGCCACAATCCATCGCGAAGGAGCAGAAACGTAATAGCCTCCAGATGCCGCGAGACTGCCCATGTACGTAATGACGGGTTTATGCGAATTCTGCTGGAACCTTACGATTGCATTATAAATGTCATCCGAAGCCAATACCTCGCCGCCCGGTGAATTAACTTTCAAGAGCACCGCTTTAACGTGATCATCGTCCTCAGCCATTTTGAGTTGATCCTGAACAAACTCGACCAGGCCGTAACCATCGCGCTCAAACATGTCTCCGGAGATAACTCCTTCGATCGGCAGGACAACAAACTTATCAGAAGAGCTGTTGTCCTCCACTATGTTCTCCTCCAGCCGTGGGCCGGCATGTTTTCCGGTGCTGGTGTGCGGCACGACGCCGCGCACGAAATGACCAAGATTCGAGAGCATGCTCACGGCGAGGAGACATGCCAAAATGATAGCAGCGATCATCCAGCCCGTGCTGCGGCGCGGTTTCTGCGCGACTAAAGGCTGAAAACGCGGCGCTGGGTTTTGTGCAAGCAATGGCGGCGGCGGCGTAGTTCCAGCCGGCGGTGGCACTTGGGCAGGGGGAGTAGGCGGAGTTGAATGATCAGGCGGCGGCAAATTGCTATCCATACCAGCGGAATTTTAGAGCACATAACTGCCGCGGGCAAGCGGGATTCGGTAATCGTGGCAAATTGTGCAATTCTCCCAAAAGGCCCGGGGCTTCTGATTGCGAAAAAACTTACACTACGCATTCCAAATCAGCTTAAAGAAGAGTGCCCCGAGGATTCCGCCTGTTATCGGTGCAACCACCGGAATCCATGCATACGGCCACTCCGACGCGCCCTTGCCGGCTATTGGCAAAATGGCGTGCGCCAGTCGTGGTCCTAAATCGCGCGCCGGATTAATGGCGTAACCGGTTGGGCCTCCCAGAGAAAGCCCGATTGCCCAAACCAGAACTCCAGCGAGCATCGGGCTAAGCCCATTACGCAGATCCGAACCAGCAGCCAAATTTTCCGGTCGCAATATTGCCATGCTGCCAAACACCAGCACCATCGTGCCGATCAGCTCACTGATGAAATTTGCCTTGGTGTTACGAATGGCTGGGCTGGTGCAAAATACGGCAAGTTTGGCTGCCTGGTCGGGTGTTTGTTTCCAATGCGGCAAGTAGACCAGCCACACTATTATGGCCCCGGCAGCCGCGCCCAAAATTTGTGCAAAAATATATCCAGGCACGAGGGCCCAGCTAAATTTATTAATCACAGCCAAGCCGAGCGTGACGGCAGGATTGATATGGCCGCCGCTGATCCATCCAACCGCATAAACGCCCATCGCGACTCCAAGTCCCCAGCCCGTGGCAATGACGATCCAGCCGGAATTATGTCCCTTGGTTTTATTCAGCACTACATTGGCAACGACACCATCACCAAATATGATCAGTAACATCGTTCCAATGAACTCCGCAAGGTAGGGTTTCATGCGCCTTGGTTAGACAAGATGCGCACTGCTGTCCATGCAAATTTATTGGGATTAGAGACGGAGGAACCGCCGAACGGTTTACTCTTTTTTGGCGGGAGAGTTTGTGACCTCACTCGATGTGGCTGGCACAGCGTTGGTTTGGACCTTTATTTCTTCTTTCTCGAGCTTCTTCAGGAGCAACTTTTTTGTCGTGGAATACATCGCGTTGCTCACCGAATCCAGATTTTTGTGCGCACCCTCGAACCGCTGGGCATTAATTTGATTGCGAGCCAGATGAATGAATACGCCCTGCCGCTCGACATCGTCCCGCGCCAACGAAAGCGCCTTAAGCCAGGCGGCTATCGCTTTATCCAGCAAGGCCACCTCCGCGGCCTTATCGACTTTGGGATCGCCAGTTCTTGGCGGCTTAATGCCGTAATACGTTTGCGCCACGTCACTCGCCAGCAGGAAATTTGTGGGATCGATCTCCATCGCCTTTGCATACAGGGCCATTGCTTTCTCAAAGACCTGTTGCTCTGTAATTTTATAATGCTCCATGGCATCCTGGCGGAATAAGTAAACGGTCGTGCCAAAATTCTGGTAATAGATGACCTCGTGAGGATTCAATTCAATGGCTTTTTGATAATAGTCGAACGCCTTTTGGACTTGTCCGTTATGGCCATA
>DASWRJ010000148.1:0-3527 GCA_036403255.1 Verrucomicrobiia bacterium | reverse complement strand
GTCGCCTGTCGAATGGATTGAACGCAGACCACGCCCCTCATGGCCGCTGGAAACCCAGTCATCAGGACAATTAATGCAAAGGTTTTCCCAAAGCACGCGCAGCAGGGATGGCAGCAAACTCTTAGGTTGTGACCATGCAAGATTTATTGAATGCCGTGCCCAGCGCTCAATTCGTGGTCAGGCCGGCAACCCCGCTCGTCGCAGCCCCTGCCCCAGAGGGCATCATGCGCAATTCGCGGTTATACTCCAATACACGCTACGTCTATACCGTCATTTCTCAGCGCGCCCGAGGACTGTCCATTGGCATAAACCTCAATCCCGATAAAGCCTGCAATTTTGATTGTCTCTATTGCGAAATCGACCGCAACCTGAAAGGCAGCAATAGCAGGATCGATATTAGTGAACTCAGGGCAGAATTGGAACGAACGATACTGTTGGCTGCGACGGAGCAAATCCGCGGCTTTGCTCCCTATCAAAGTGTGCCGGCGGATCTGCTCAAGCTTCAGGAAGTCGCCCTCAGCGGTGATGGCGAGCCGACTCTCTCTCCTCAATTCAACGAAGTGGTCGAGACGGCAGTGCATTTGCGCGCCGCATCGGATTTGCCATTTTTTAAAATCGTTCTGATTACCAACGCCACAGGCCTCGATTCTCCGGCCGTGCAAGAAGGATTGAAATTGTTTACGTCCGCTGATGAAATCTGGGCGAAGATCGATGCGGGCTCTCAAAATTATTTCCAACAGATTAACCAACCTGGTGATCTTTGCGAATTGTCCTTAGCCAGAATTCTGCAAAATATCTTAGCACTGGCAAAAGTTCGCCCAGTTATTATTCAAAGCCTCTTCTGCGCTGTGGATGGCATTGGTCCTTCCGAAGTGGAAATTGAGGCATATGCGCAGCGCCTGGCAGTGTTAAAAGCTGGCGGAGCCCAAATTCCTTTAGTGCAAATTTACTCGGCCCACCGGCCCGCTATTCGCAGGAATGTGACGCATTTGCCTTTGAAGGTCCTTTCGCAAATCGCCCAACGCGTCCGGCAAGTCAGCGGGTTGAAAGCCGAAGTATTCTAGATGGCCAGACGCATGAACAAATTACGTTTGTTTAGCTTTGACTAGCTTTGACCAGGTGTGACGGGGAAGGTGAGAGATGAGGACCAAAGACCGAAGTTAATGGCCGACTGCATTGAATTGTGAGACAAAGATAGGTATATACACTCTGAAAGGGTGCAAGGGGTGCAAGCCCCGCAAACCCCCTTGATTTTATTGTACATTTTTAGGGGGTCAGGGTGCAAACTCGGTGCAAGGAAGGTCTAAACACAACTAAATCTGGAAACGCTTCACTGTTGTAACAATCGATGATCTTCCAGACTTAGGGGCCCTTTTCGAGCACAAGCCGGTCCACGTTTATTGCCCAATGCAAAACAGATGTTTGTCGCCGCGAATTACAATCTGGCCCTGGCTAACGGCAGGAGAGGCGAAGGTCTTTTCTCCGAGTTCGTTTTTGGCCAATTCCTCGTAATTACGTCCCGGCTTTACGATGCGCATCGACCCCTCATCGTTTAGGAAATATACGAGCCCATTAGCCGATACAAGCGAAGCATGCTGGATACCCACTCGTTGCTGCCACATGATCGCCCCCGTCTTGGCTTCGAAGCAATGCGCAACGCCGGAATCTGAAACGACCAAAAAATAATCGCCTTCCGAGATGGGCGATGGCACATAGGAGACGCCTTTGTTTGTGCGCCACACGATTTTGTCCGAGTGCGTAATATCTCCCTGGCCATCCGGTTTAATCGCCAGGATGTGGTGATCGGGGAAACCGCCGGTCATGAAAAGCAAATCCGCTTTGGCATTGTAAACAATTGACGCGACAAATTGCTCGGTTGGGCCGTCCATCATCCAAATCAAATGACCATTGTCAGGATCATAGCTGGCCACGCTTTTATCGCCAGAGAGGACCATTTGCGGCTTGCCGGCCAGCTCGCGGACTAACGGGACGCAATAGCTGCGCGTGTGGTTTTTGCGCGCCGTTTTCCAAAGCGTTTGGCCATCCTCGCGGTTCAACGCCAGAATATAAGACTGGCCATCATGGTCCCCATTCATGATGACCTCGTTTTTGTAAAGGACCGGTGAGCTGCAATATCCATGCATGCTGGCAAATGGCCCCGGGCGCACTCCCCAAACCTGGTTGCCGTCAAAATCGTAGGCTGCCACAAACATCTTGTCCTTATCCAAAAAGGAAACATAGACGAGCTTGCCGTCCGTAGCGGGAGTGCTCGATGCGTGACTATTCAATTGATGGATCCTTTCCAACGGCGCTTGCAGAACGACTTTTTGCCAGAGGATTCGACCAGTCGAGCGGTCGAGGCAAAGGAGCACGCGTTCCTGCGAGTCTTCCAGGGCAGTCACGGTGAAGATTTTATTCTCCCAAACGATGGGTGAGGCGTGGCCAACTCCCGGCAAAGCCGTTTTCCAAATTATGTTACTGCTCGAGCTGCTCCAATGCGTCGGCACAAGCTTTTCGATGCTGGTGCCATCGAGCCGCGGCCCGCGCCAGCACGGCCAATTTTCGGCCAATGCGTTGCCGGCCAGCAACACAATGGAAAATGAAATTGGCGTCAGGCGCTTAAGCATACGCCAAATTAATCCAGGTGAATCTTTCTGACGATCAAATTTCGAAATGCGACCGGGCCATGGTCCCCTTGCAGCATCAAAGGCCCCGTCGGTTTCTCATCGAGCCAATGGGCCGCGCAGGTTGGGCGGGGTGCCTCGACATTTTCATGAATGACCTGGCCGTTATGGGTGACTTTAACGAACCGGGCGTTTTCAATCTTTTTACCGGAGGCATCAAAGCGTGGCGCGCGGAAGACGATATCGTAAGATTGCCATTCACCAGGCGGCTTGCTTGCGTTGCTTGAGGGCGGTTTGCCATGGAAATCCGGTTTCGGGTCGCTGCAACTGGCATAAACGCCACCACAATCTCCATACTTGGGCTCTTTGACTCCCCAACTATCCAGAATCTGAATTTCATAGCGGCCCTGGAAATACACGCCGGAATTGGAATCCTTTGGCACGACAAATTCCACATGCGCTTCCAAATCGCCGTGCTCCATTTGGGTGAGCAGGTTCACAGATTTTCCCTTTGGGCCATTCAGGAGCACGCCTTCGCCGGCAGCCATGCTGAATGCCTTCTTATTTGTCTCATTGAGAGAGACAGATTTGACTGCCATCCAATCACCGACTGGCTTGCGCCAGCCTGATAAATCTGTGCCGGTGAAAAGTTTTATAGTTGGATCACTCTCCGCTGCTCGTCCGCTTCCGGAGAAAACAAATATAGCAGTAGTCACTGAAGCAAATAGGAGCGGTTTTAGTAAGCGCATAAATATAAAGGTGTGACGCTGGCAAAGCCTACAGATTCAAAAGATTCAAGCTTCCACATCCGCCAGTTGCTGTTCCGCACTCTCAGAACTCCGCGCAATAGGCGTCTCTCTCCTTGGCCTCAAACCCACAATTAATCCCGCAACAATCGCAAGC
>DASWRJ010000147.1:0-5134 GCA_036403255.1 Verrucomicrobiia bacterium | reverse complement strand
ATGGCGGTTTTCATCGCCAGCCGCGTTGCGCGGGGCCTCGCTTACGCGCACGCAAAGACGGACAAAGACGGGCGCCCACTGGGCATTGTGCATCGCGATGTGAGCTTCAAAAACATCATGATCGCCTTCGAAGGTGATGTAAAGTTGACGGATTTCGGCATTGCCAAAGCCCGCGGTTTTCTGGTGGATAACGAAGGCGAAGTCGTCGCGGGCAAAGCTGATTACATGAGCCCGGAGCAGGCCAACTTTCAAATCACGGACAAGCGCTCGGATTTGTTTTCGGTGGGCGTTGTGTTGGGTCACCTGCTTCTCGGCCGAAATGTTTTCAAAGGAGAAAATGCGGAGGCATCGCGCCGAAACATCATGACTATGCCGCTGCCGGATTTTCAGAAATTAGATCCGCGCATTGATGAGCCGCTGAATACAATTCTGCATCGGGCACTCGCCCGTGAGTTGAGCAAACGCTATGCTTCCGCGGATGAGTTGCTGTATGAGTTGGAGCATTACATTTATCATTCCGGTTACGGGCCAACGAATGAAACGCTCGGCAAACTCATGCGCGATTTGTTCGGCATGAATGCCAGCGCTGTGCAAGGCACCACGAAAGGCAGCACTCTGCGCATCGAGCGACCATCGTCTCCGGACATTAAGCTGAAAATTCCATGAAACCTTCTTCTGTCGTGACGCTCGGCTTATTGCAGAGCCGATGCTCGCCTGATCCAGCCATAAATCTGAAGCACACACTCGCGATGGCCGAGCAGGCTGCTCAAAAAGGGGCGCAAATTATTTGCACGCAGGAGCTTTTTCGCTCGGAATACTTTTGCCAGAGTGAAGACCACAAGAACTTCGAATTGGCCGAAACGATCCCCGGCCCAACAACAGAGGCATTTCAGCAATTCGCCAGGAGCGCTGGCGTAGTGGTGATCGCTTCGATTTTTGAGAAACGCGCCGCGGGCGTCTATCACAATACTGCTGCCATTATTGATGCCGATGGCAGGCTCCTCGGTATTTATCGCAAGATGCACATTCCGGATGATCCACTTTTCTACGAGAAATTTTATTTTACGCCAGGAGATCTCGGCTTCCGCTCATGGCAGACGAGATTCGGCAAAATCGGTGTTCTTGTTTGCTGGGATCAATGGTATCCCGAGGCAGCGCGCATCACAGCCATGATGGGGGCACAGATTTTATTTTATCCAACCGCCATTGGTTGGCATCCGAAAGAGAAAAAGGAGCACGGTGTCAATCAGCACGGCGCATGGGAACTGATTCAAAGAAGCCATGCGGTGGCAAATGGCTGCTTTGTCGCGGTGCCAAATCGCATTGGGCATGAAACTCCCGTTGGTGGCGATGGGATCGAATTTTGGGGGCAGAGTTTTGTGGCTGGAACATCTGGCCAAATTCTTGCAAAAGCGGCTGTGGATAAGGAAGAAATTCTGATTGTCCCCGTTGATTTGAAAAGGGTGGATGAAACCCGCACGCATTGGCCCTTCCTTCGCGATCGGCGCATCGACGCTTACGGCGATTTGACAAAGCGACTAATTGATTAGCGTATGCCGAAGGTTTGGGTTACCGGCGCTGGTGGATTAATTGGGAATTATCTGGTGCAAACTGCGCCGCATTCGGTGCCAGGCTGGGAAGTGGTTCCAATTACCCGCAGCCGATTGGACTTAACTGATACCGAAGCTGTGCGGCATCTTTTTAATGAAACGAAGCCACAGTTAATTATCCATTGCGCAGGCTTAACGCAAACCGGCCCCTGCCAGAAAAATCCACAACTCGCGCACACTCTGAACGTAGAGGTGACATCAAGATTGGCTGAATGCGCTGCTGATACACGGCTGTTTTTCTTTTCCACTGATTTGGTATTTGACGGCACAAAAGGCAATTATGTGGAGACCGATCCCGTAAATCCATTGCTGGTTTATGCGGAGACAAAGGCAGCGGCTGAACGGATTGTCCTGCAAAATCCGCGGCACACCGTGATTCGAACGGCATTGAATGGCGGCATTTCACCAAAAAGAAATCGCGGCTTTAATGAAGAGTTGAAGAACGCCTGGGAAGCGGGGCGCACGACACCTTTGTTTGTGGACGAATTTCGCTGTCCAATACCGGCAGCAGTCACGGCTCGGGCTGTTTGGGAATTGGGGACGCAGGATGCGCCAGGGCTGTATCACCTGGGTGGCAGTGAAAAATTGTCCCGTTGGGAGATTGGCAATTTACTGGCAAAGCGATGGCCGAATCTTACGTCCCGAATCGAAAAAGACAGCATTCGAGATTTCAAAGGCTTGCCACGCTCGCCGGATGTTTCGATGAATTGTGCCAAAATCCAGAAGCTCCTCTCGTTTCAGTTGCCTGGCCTCAGTGAATGGCTGGAGAAAAATCCGCAGGAGCCGTTTTGATGTCTGGGAGCATTCCGTCAAGATATCGAGGCCGGCTAGCGCCGTCCCCGACTGGCTATTTGCATCTCGGTCACGCGCGGACGTTTTGGACTGCGCAACAACGAGCCAAGCAGAAGCAAGGAACGCTCGTGCTACGCATTGAGGACCTGGATAGCGACCGCTGCAAATCGGAATTTGCTAACGCGATTTTCGAGGATTTGCGCTGGTTTGGATTTCATTGGGACGAGGGCCCGGATATCGGCGGCGTTTTTGCGCCATATGTGCAAAGTGAGCGCCTGCGCGTTTATGCTGAGGCCATGCAAAAGCTGCTGGCATGCGGAGTTATTTATCCATGCACGTGCTCGCGCAAAGATGTGCTGCGCGCGTTGCAAGCGCCGCATGCGGCTGATGAGGAGCCGATTTATGCTGGCACCTGCCGCGAAGAAACAATGAATGCGGCGACTGAATATGCGGGGATTTTCATAAGGGCCGTTGCAGGGAAGAAACTGAAGCAAAAAGTTAATTGGCGCTTCCGGGTCCCGGATAATCAGCCGGTTGAATTTGTGGATGGACTTCAAGGCGCGCAAAAGTTCATCGCGGGAAAAGATTTCGGCGATTTTGTGGTGTGGCGCCATGATCAGATGCCGTCGTATCAATTGGCGGTAACCGTGGATGATGCGGCGATGAAGATAACTGAAGTGGTGCGGGGCGCGGATTTGCTGGTTTCAACAGCTCGCCAGCTTTTGCTCTACGAGGCGCTGGGGATCGCCGCGCCTGCATTTTACCACTGTCCCTTGCTACTTGATAATGCAGGGAACCGACTGGCCAAGCGCCATGACGCGCTTAGTCTGCGGCAACTTCGCGCGGAAGGAAATGTGCCGGAAGAACTGCAAGCCCGCTTTGGTGAAGGCCACGATTCAGGAGCTAAAAGCTCCAATGAAGCCGGGCGCTGATCACGGAAATGGGGCCGCGGTCACGATTGAACGCGGGATTGGTGATGAACTGGTAATCGAGGGTGGCGTGAGCGTGTTTGCAGAGTTCAAAGTCGTAGTAAGTTTCCATGGATTTTTCCAAACCGTAGGAAAGTTTGCCGTCCCCAGCTAAAATGCCGACGCCACCTACCGCGAAGAATTCCTGATGCACGGTGCTCGCGGCATTGATAACGCCTGCGAGACCGACTGTGTCATTCGGGCGACGCCACATCGCGCCCTTGAGGCTGAGACCAAAGCTGGCGGCGCGGTCAACGTCATTGAAGGCCCAAGCTTCATTTTGGCCATCGCTCCAGCCGAGGCGAAAGAATGCACCGAGGTGTTTTGTGATCTCCTGCTCGGCGTTGAGGCCGAATCCAAATTTATATCTGTATTTGCGCGTGGCTTGGATGTCCACCGGACGCGCGGGAGCGTCGAGAGATTCCTGGTAGCTGCCCATGTGCGCCCGATTTAAATAGGCCATGAAACCAATGGCGCCAGGATGTTCGCAAATGGCGAAGCGCCGTTCGAATTCGCCAATAAGCCCCCAGGCATCGAGATAATTGGGGTCCAGGGCAACGCCATTGGCACTGCGCGGCATTTGAAAAAGGCCGGCGCGCAAGGCCCAGGTGGGTTGATTCAACTCGGCGGCGAAGCCGGTTATGTAGCCCAGGGCATCGGCCGGATAGTCCCATGCGGCATTAGCCATGAGGCTCCAACTCATGAATTGGGAGCGGGGATCGTTGGCATACGTATTGTTATCGAAGATGTCTTTGGCGCTCATTTTGCCAAGGGTCAGGGTTAGGCGGGAAACGTCCTCTTTGCGCGGGAGTTGGAGGGCATCATCCTCCATGACCTCCTGTTCACCGCCGAGGCCGATGGTTTGCTGAATGAAGGCGCGGGCGAACGTCACGTTTGGAACCTTGGTGCCGACGCGAAACGCTTCACCGTTGGGAAAAGCTTCAGCACCGTGGGTGGCGCTGAGTCCGAAACCTTGCCACATCAGTCCATCAACGTGAAACTCAGCTCCGTGCCAAAGGCGGACTCCCGCGTAGAGATCAAGGGAGACGGTTTCTTTGACCTCATTGACGTTGCGCATGCTGTTTGGGCCTACATAACGGGCGTGAAAAGCAGGGTGGTATTGGATTATGTCGGTGTTCTGAAAATGCCAGTTCCAGGTTTGATCCGTTGGTGCCGCAGCCTCGGTTGCAGGAGCGTTAAACAAATTGGTCGAAGTGTCGGCTGCAGAAGCCAAACGCGCTGCACAAAGAATAGTGCTCCCGAAGAGGAGTAGAAAACGTGAGTAAACAATTCCCGAAAGCACCCTGAACAAACGCATGGTGAATATATAGATAGACCTAAGATTATTCGCAACTACTATTTTTGCTGATTTATCTTTGACCCCTGAAGACTCCGGCGCCATCAGACACTTCGGACAGATCTGACGGATCGCACGTATCTGCAAACGCAGCGTTTGTGCAGCGTTTCGCAGGCTTTTCCAGCCTTTTTTAGGCTTGTTTAGCGTTGTCCAGCCATTGTGAGCCATACGAAGGGGAAGCCCCGAACCGTCGGGACGCCTTCTGCCGGAAATGCGCGCTTTGCTATCATGGAAAGGCTATCAAAGCTGCGGCCCGCACATTCTTTTGGTTTGACTAGGTTTGACTAGCTTTGACTAGCTTTGACGGGCTTTGACTGCGGAAGGTCAAAGGTGCGCCAGATGAGGGATGAAGGGAGACACCCCCCAACCCGTTGGAAATCCGTCCCATCCGTCCCATCCGTCCTAAG
>DASWRJ010000146.1:0-14242 GCA_036403255.1 Verrucomicrobiia bacterium | reverse complement strand
AAACCTCGGGGGGTCAAAGCCAGTCTAACCTCCGTCAAAACTAATCAAACCCGGTCAAAGTAAAACTCCGTGCTTCCTCAGTCCCCTCTTTTTTTGTATTCCAAATTCCGCTGTTTCATTCAAGCTGGAGGGCTGCAAAATGATCGTGCGGAACTGTTTGCGCCATGACAGCGGAAAACCCGAGTAAGGCCGGCTTCAAGCCCGGAAACCTGCTCGGAATGGTGGCTTTTTTGCTTCGCTATCCGGGACAGGTGGCGCTGGCTATTGGTTTGCTCCTGCTCATCATCTCCATCGAAATGTCCCTGCCCCAAATCCTGGGCACTGCCATCAATGAACTGAAAGAACATGTCCAGACCGGCGCGGGGTTTGACGCCTGGGATTATGTGCGTTTACTCGTCGCCCTCGCCCTCTTGCGCGCTGGTCTCGGCATTCTCCTCGGTCCAATCCGCAACCGGCTCGTGCAGCGGACGCTTGGCGATATCCGCGCCGCCATTTACGAGGCCATCCAGCGCCTGGCCTTTTCATATCACGACAAAACAAATAGCGGTGAACTCATCTCACGCTCCACTACTGATGTTTGGCGTCTCCAGGATTTCTTTTACGCCTGCCTCTTCCTGAGCGTTGATATCGTTGTTTCGCTCGCTGTAACGCTGGTGCTCATTTTCAAAGTCGATTCCGTTCTCGGCTGGATTGCGCTCGGCACAGTCCTGCCCACGATTGGTTTGATTATGTTTTACGCCAGCAAACTTCAGCCCCAATGGCGTCAGGTCCATGATTTGCACGGCGCCATGACCACCGTCATTCAGGAAAACATCGCCGGCGTCAAAGTCGTCAAAGCCTTTGCCAAAGAAGGCGCGCAAATTGATAAATTCATGGGCAAAAAACAGGAGTTCATGGATAACCTGCTCAAGACCGTGAATTATTGGGCCGGTCGCGTGCCGTTTGCGCAATTTATATTTGGCCTGAGCATGCCACTGGTCCTTTGGCTCGGCGGGCGCGAAGTCATTCAAGGGCATATTGCCATTGGTGATCTTGCCAAAGTCGTTTTCTACATCATGGCCATCGGCCATCGTATCGGTGCAGTTGGCCAATTTACAAATATTGTCCAAAATGCCAACGCCAGCGCTGAGCGCATCCTCGAGATTATTCATGAGCCACGCCCCATTCGCAGCGGACACAAAGCCATGCCCGCGGGGCACGGCGAAGTTATCTTTGAAAATGTCAGCTTCCAATATCAGGACGATAAACCTTCCCTGGCCAATGTTTCATTCGTCGCCAAACCAGGCCAAACCATTGCCATACTCGGCCCCACCGGCTCAGGCAAGTCCACGCTCATCAATCTCATTCCTCGCTTTTACGACATCTCCGGTGGACGTGTGTTGCTCGATGGCACTGATGTGCGCGAACTGAAACTCCACGAGCTTCGTAAAACGGTCAGCGTTATCTTTCAGGAAACATTCCTCTTCTCCGCATCTGTCGCGGAAAACATTGCTTACGGCAATCCGGCCGCCGAAATGGCTGACATCGAGCGTTGCGCGCGCGCGGCGCAGGCCCATGAATTTATAATGGAGTTGGAAAACGGCTATAAAACTATTATTGGCGAACGCGGCGTTTCGCTCAGTGGCGGGCAGCGGCAACGATTGGCAATTGCCCGCGCCTTTCTCATGGACCCGCGCATCTTGATCATGGATGACGCCACGGCCAGCGTGGATGCGCGGACCGAACACCTGATTCAGGAAGCCATGCGCAAACTCTGCGAAGGGCGCACCACCTTTGTCATCGCCCAGCGCTTCTCGACTGTGCAGCACGCCGATCAGATTCTCGTGCTCAAGAAGGGCCGCATTGTCGAACGCGGCCGGCATGATGACCTGGTGCAGCGCAGCGGGTTCTATCGCGAAGTTTTCGAGCAACAGATTAAGAGATAATGGCCTCTCCCGATGACATATTGCTGGAAGAGCAGTTTGCCCAAAAGCAGATGGATGGGCGCACCTTCCGCCGATTGGCTGCATATCTGAAGCCGTACAAGCGCACGTTTTATCTGAATCTGGTCTTCACCGTTTTGGCCACGCTTTCGCAGTTGCTCGGTCCCAAATTCATTCAGATTGGCATCGATCATTATCTGACCCAATTCTCCTCTGTTGAAGTGGCCCTGCGCGGCATTTTCCTGGTCAGCATTATTTATTTGCTCAACCTGCTTTTTAATTGGGTGCTCTCCGTTATTCAGGTGAAGAGCGCGATTGCCATCGGCCATGGCGCGCTCGAAGATTTGCGTCTGGCGGTCTTCAAACACATCCAAAAGCTCTCCCTGAACTATTTCGATAAAACGCATCAGGGCCGAATCATCAGCCGCGCCGATACAGACATAGAATCACTCGACCGAATCATGACTTGGGGCGCGAACCAGATGCTGGGCAGCCTGCTGACGCTCGTGGGCGTGATTGTGCTCATGCTGCAATATGACTGGCGCTTGTGCCTGGCCGTGAGCGTGGTGTTGCCGCCGCTTTGGCTGGCGACGCGCATGTTTCATGTCTTCGGAATGCGTGCCTACCGTCGCGTGCGCGAGCAAGCCTCTCGCATCACTGCTTCCCTGGCCGAAAATATCGCAGGCGTCCGCGTGGTGCAGGCGTTTTCGCGGGAAGAGGAAAATCTGGCCAACTTCCATAAGCTGCAAGAAGTCTATTTCGATCGGTTCATTGCTTCTGCGCGCATTTTTCATACTTACATGCCCTTCCTCGGCCTGATGTCGGCGCTGGGTACAGCGATCATCCTGGGTTATGGCGGCAAGCTCGTGATCGAACACCAAATTACCGTCGGGCAATTGGCGGCGTTCATTCTTTATCTCGGCATGTTCTTTGGCCCGATTCAGACCATGGGCGACTTGTACAACGCCGTGCTCTCAACGGCCGCGAGCGCCGAACGCATTTTTCAATTGCTCGATACCGAACCGCAAGTTCAGGATCGCCCGACTGCGGAGCCACTGCCCCCGATTCGCGGGCATATCATCTTCGACCATGTGCATTTCCGATATGACACAACCCCGGCTGAAACGTGGATCTTAAAAGACGTCAATTTCGAAGCAAAACCCGGCCAGACCATCGCTTTGGTGGGTGCCACCGGTTCGGGTAAATCCAGCATTATCAGCCTGATTTGCCGCTTTTACGAGCCACAGCAGGGACGCATTTGGATGGATGGCATTGATTTGATGGAAGCGACCATTGATTCGCTGCACCAGCAGATTGGGATCGTGACGCAGGAGAATTTCCTTTTCACCGGCACGGTCATGGAGAATTTGAAGTTTGGCCGCCCTGACGCCAAAGATGACGATGTGATTCAAGCCGCGAAAAGACTGGGTACACACGACATTATCATGAACTTGAAAGAGGGTTACCAAACCAAAGCAGGCGAACGAGGGGGTAATTTCAGCGCTGGCGAACGTCAATTGCTGACGTTTACCCGCGCCATGGTGGCCCAGCCGCATATTCTCATACTCGATGAAGCCACCAGCGCTGTTGATACAGGTACCGAGGGGTTGATTCAGCATGCTTTGGAGGAGCTTTTTGCGCGTCGAACCTGCTTTGTAGTGGCCCACCGACTTTCGACCGTGCGCAACGCCCATCAAATTCTAGTGTTAAAAGATGGTGAAATCATCGAGCGTGGCACGCACTCTGAATTGCTCAGCCAAAATGGACATTATTCCCGGCTGCACGAAGAATTTGTCCGGCACTGAGCCATTGCTATTTTTTTGGGATAGGTGAAAATGCTCTTACGCGCGTCTAAGTCTCGGCTCTCATGACGAGAAATATTTTAAAACAGCGGCAGAGGCTCTCCACTCTACTGGCATTGGCCCTCGTTTTCCTCTGTGTCAACTTCGTGTTGGGCGCAAAGCCGAAACCTTTCCGTCCCCCAAAAGCCAAGCCCGACACCACGGACGAGATTTTCACGAATGGCATTATTTCAACCATTTACGTGGAGATCAGCAGTAACAACATGGCTGCGCTCCGGCAAAGCAGCCATAAATATGTTCGCGCCGTGGTTAAGGAAGGCGGCCGCACCTGGGAAGATGTCGGTGTCCATCTCAAAGGCAGCGCCGGCAGTGTCCGCTCAGTCGATGAAAACCCTGCGCTGACGCTGAATTTCGATAAGTACGTGGACCGCCAGAAATTTCATGGCCTGGATAAAGTCCATCTGAATAACTCAGTCCAGGACGCCAGCATGCTGACAGAACTCCTCTGCGGCGAAATGTTTCGCGCCTCCGGCGTGCCGGCCGCCCGTACCACCCATGCACGAGTTTTTCTCAATGGGAAGGATTTGAAACTGTATGTGGTAAAGGAAGGATTCGATAAAACTTTCTTACGCCGCTACTTCAACAATCCCAAAGGAAATTTGTATGATGGCGGTTTCTTGCGGGACATCACTGAACCACTTGAAAAACTTACCGGCAATGAACCGGATGACCGGCACGAGTTGAAAGCGCTGGCTGCAGCCGCTCTGGAACCTGACCCGATGGAACGCGTGGCCAAGCTGGACAAGCTTCTGGATATGGACCGTTTTATTTCCCTGATGGTCATGGAGATTATGACTTTCCACTGGGACGGTTATGTGTTGAAGAAAAATAACTACAAGCTTTACCATGATCCGGAGACGGACAAGATCACGTTCTTCCCGCATGGCATGGACCAAATGTTTTGGGATCCGAACTTTACGATTTATCCGCGCAACGTCGAGGGGATGGTGGCGCGCGGGATTTTGGAAAGCTCCGAGGGCAAGAAACGCTACCGAGAACGTGTTGGGGTGCTGTTCACGAATGTTTTCAATCTCGAAGCGCTGACGAATCGCGTGCTGGAAATTCAAGCGCGCATCCGCCCGGTGCTTGCCTCGATCAGTGCTGATGAGGCCAAGAACCATGATGGCCAGGTAAAACGAATTATCGATTTATTGAAGGCCAGGGCGGTGAACTTGCAGGCTCAAATCAATTTGCCCGAGCCGAAGCCCCTGCAATTTGACAGCACTGGTGTGGCCACGTTGAAGGTCTGGGAAGCCCAGAATATCAATAGCAATGCGCAATTGGACAAGGGCAACGAAAACGGCAAGGCGCTCCTGCACATCCGAGCGGGCGCCGATCAAAAGTGTATTGCCTCCTGGCGCACGCGTGTGCTTCTCGAAGCGGGCGAATATAGATTCGATGGAATGGTGAAAACGGCTGGCGTCCTTCCTTTGCCGCCACCCAAGCAAGTTCAAGGACAGCCCGAGGCAAAGGAGAAGAAGGGGCTTGGCGCCGGCATTCGGATTCATAATAGCACGATACCACGCGATAACCAGGCGCTCGGCGACACATCGTGGCAAAAGGTCAGTTATGAATTCTCAGTTAAACCCGGTGAGGATGAGAAAACGCTGGTTTGCGAATTGCGAGCGGCCAAAGGCGACGCCTGGTTTGAGATCGATTCGCTCAAAATCTACAAGCTGCCTCCCAAGGCGCCTGCGCCCGAACCTGCGAAGCAGCCTGCAGCCGCCGTTGTGAAGGACGCCTTAAAGCTGCAGTGACCAGCTCGGATTTATCTCGGCATCGAGCTCGCTGGGAACCGCGCCTTGTTCCAATTTAAGTTCCGCCAGAATCCCAATCATACCTGCGTTATCTGTACATAATTCACGTTCGGCCAAACGCAATTCGAGACCTTCCTTGCGGCAAGCCTGACCAAGTTGCGCGCGCAGGGCGCGATTACAAGTGACCCCGCCCGAAGCAGCCACGCAGCGCACCCCCAACCGTCGGGCGGCCCGAAGGGTTTTTGTGACAAGCACCTCGACAATCGCAGCTTGAATGCTCGCGCACAGATCGCGAACCGCTGTCGGGCTTTCGAGCAGGTTTGCATTCTTTTGCAGAAAATAGCGCACCGAAGTTTTCAATCCGGCAAAACTGAAATCGTCATTGGCGTCCCGCAGCATTGGCCTCGGAAAAACGAATGCGTCCGCTTTGCCTTCGGTGGCTAATTTATCCATCGCTGGTCCCCCTGGATACGGAAGCCCAAGCAGCTTGGCCGTTTTATCGAAGCATTCGCCCGCTGCATCATCGATGGTCGAGCCAAGCACCTGGTACTCAAAAAGGCTGCGCATATGAACCAAAATGGTGTGGCCGCCACTTACGATTAGAGAAACGTTCGGTTGAAAGGCCGCGAACTCGGCCTGAGGGGGCTCGCCTGTTATCCACGGCGAGTAAAGATGCGCCTCGTGGTGATTTATGCCCATGAGCGGTTTTTCCAATGCAAAGGCGAGCGCCTGCGCCCCTTTGAATCCGACCAGCAGCGCGTTGGGCAAACCGGGGCCTTGCGTGGCTGCAATCGCGTCGAGTTGTTCGATCCGCATTCCAGCTTTGTGCAGAGCCTCCCGAGCCACAGGCAACCAATTTTTCAAATGCTCACGGGCGGCCAATTCCGGCACAACACCGCCGTATTCGGAATGCAAGTTGATCTGTGAAGAAACCACATTCGCCAGCACGCGACCAGACTGCACAATCGCCACGCTGGTTTCATCGCAGGAGGTTTCTACAGCCAAAACATTCACTCAAGAAAAATAAAACGGGCGCTGAAGGTTATTCAACGCCCGTTTCTGAAAAGCAGAATTATTTCACTGCGACCTTCTCGCTCGGAATGGTCCGGCGCGGTTTCTCCGGGGCCGGCGCGCGTTTGCTGTAAAGCGAAATGCCTTTAAGCAAATCCATGGCGCGATCGAGTTGCGCATCATGCGCGTTTTTGACGCGTTCCTGGCCGACGGGATCAAGTGCTTCAATGCCACCGGGCGTACGCTTCAGGTACACGTCCCGCTCTTCTTCGTCGCTCATAGCCACGACGATATCAGGCGTAATGCCCTTCTCATGAATGACTTTGTGGCTGGGCGTGTAATATTTGGCGGTGGTTAAGCGCAGCGCCGATCCGTCTTGCAACGGAAGAATGCTCTGCACTGAGCCTTTGCCAAATGTTTGTTCGCCGACAATGATGGCTTTGGTCAAACCGAGCGCGGTGGTGTCTTGCAAACAGCCGGCCACAATTTCCGAAGCGCTGGCGCTGCCATTGTTCACTAAAATAACCATGGGCAGATTGCCGTGTTTTTCGCGGCCAGTTGCGCGGTATTCGGATTTTTGTTTCGCATCCCGCCCTTCAGTGGAGACAACCAATTGCCCTCGCGGCAGAAATTTCTCGCAGACCTTCACCGCTTGATCGAGCAGACCGCCGGGATTCCCGCGCAAATCCATAACCAGAGCCTCAACGTTTTTGGCCTCAAGCTTGCGCAATGCGTCTTCGAGGTCGCTGGCAGTCGCCTCCCCGAATTGCATGATCCGAATGTAACCAACGTTATTCTCGCTCAAAGGGAACTCGCGCTTTCCATTAATGTCCTTGACTGTATCAACTTTGATTTGCGATCGAGTAAGTTTGTACTCTTTGACCTGGCCATTGGATGGGCGCAGCACTGTCACTGTCACATCTGTTCCTGGTTCGCCACGCAAGCGCTTTACGGCATCCGGCAAGCTGAATTTTTCGGTGCTTTTGCCATCAATTTTAATGATGCGATCCCCGGTTAAAATGCCGGCCTTAAACCCCGGTGTGTCTTCCATGGGAGCAATGACTGTCAAATAATTGTCCTTAACCGAAACCACGATGCCTACACCGCCAAATTCCCCGGAGGTGTCCTTTTTAAGATCGTCGTATTTGATGGGCTCCATGAATTCGCTATGCGGATCGAGCGTATTCAGCATGCCCTTCAGGGCCCCATAAATCAGGTCCTGGTAAGTGAGTTTTGCGCCATCCACATAATCGTTGCGGACGCGGTCAAGCACGATCGAGAAAAGCTTCAGGTTCGGGTAAGCTTCATCCTTCTCGGCGCCATGAACGGAAGAGCGGAATACCTGGGCGCCGAACAACAGATTCCCCAGTAAAATTGCCACCAGCGCGCCATAGAAAAGTCGTCGTTTCATATCTATTCGTGTAGCGCAAAGTACGGTGCCTCGCAGTTGTTGGCAAGGGTTGGTTTGACTTTTTGCCGCCGATTCATTGGCTGTTCTTCCTTAAAAGGATTTCCAAATAGCTCAAATCACCGGGGACAGTTATTTTGGGATTGGGTTGGCAAGATTCGACAAATTCCACTTTTTGGCCAATCAATTCGCAGGCTGCAGTATCGTCCGTCACGATCAGCCCCTTTTCGCGGACAGATTGGAGTGCTTTCAGGATAATTGAAACCCGGAAAGTTTGCGGAGTCTGCACGGACCAGAGCCGCGAACGGTCCAAATGGCGCGAAATAATCTGCCCGTCTTCGGATTCTTTGATTGTGTCAGGCACCTTTTGCGCCGCCACGGCTGCGCCTGTTCTGTTGGCCGCGGCCAATGTTAACGAAATTAATTCTGGAGTTGTGCACGGTCTCGCGGCGTCCTGGATTGCCACAAACTCAGCCGTGCTGGACAATGCTTGCAAGCCGTTCCAAACGGAATCCTGCCGCTCTTTTCCGCCAGGAACACATTTGTATGGTTTCCTAAATCTGCAAACCTTTGCCAAATCATTGAAAGCAGACTCCATTCCGGAGCGAACGACCAACACTATCTCGCCAATGTCACCGCACGCCTCAAATGCCGCCCAGGTATGCGCCACCACCGGTTTACCCGCGACCTCTAGAAAAATCTTGTCGATGTTGTGGCCCATCCGGGTCCCCTGCCCGGCTGCGACAATAATAGCGACATTCAAACTGGCCTCCAATCCAGCACCTTCAGTTGCACCGTAGTGGTGCCATTGAATTCGTTCAATTGCGGCGTAAAGGCCAGATCAAACCGCCCGCTCGGCAAAGAATTCTCAGCCGTGCCCGCCCCCCACCAAACGGCTTCTCGCGTAGCGGTCCCGTCGGTGACCCACATTTTGACGTGCTTTTTATCTGCGCCCACCCGTTGCAAAGGTCGTTGATGAGTCACGTTGCGAATGCAAAATTGCAGAGCCGGATTCCCAATTCCCGTTTGTTGAATTTGGTTCAGTTCATCCACTCGTTCAGCGCTTAGGTCTGCTGCGATAATCTCCGCATCAAGCCGGAGCGGCGGCTGCAAGTGCTCGGGCCTGAGGTAGCGCCGGGCAATGGTATTCAAGCGCGTGCGTAACGCTTCCAAATTTTCTGGTATCATGGAAACCCCTGCCGCCATGGCATGGCCGCCGTGCTTCACCAGCAACTCAGTGCACTCGCGCAACGCGGCAGCAATATCGAATCCTTCAATGCTCCGGCATGAGCCGCGCCAATGCTCGCCATCGCCACCGAAAATGATCGCCGGACGGTAGAATTCCTGGAGCACACGTGACGCAACAATGCCAACTACTCCCAGGTGCCAGGACGGGTCGCCCTCGATGATTACATAGTCGCGCTCACTGTCAAAACGGCTCCGCAAGCTGGCAATAACATCTTTGGCAATGCTGCGCTCGATTTCCTGGCGCTCGCGGTTTTGTGCATCGAGGCGCAAAGCCATCGGCATCGCTTCGCTTAGGTCTTCAGCCATGAGCAAGTGCAGGGCTTCGAGTGCATTTTCCAAGCGGCCTGCGGCATTCAGGCGTGGCGCGAGTAAAAAACCGACTTCATAGCCGGTGATACGCTGCTTAATCTGTGCGACCTCTCTCAACGCGATTAGGCCCGGCCTGGTCGTCCGATTCAGGCGCTCGAGCCCGGCTGTTATGAGAATTCGGTTCTCCCCGACCAGCGATGCTAAATCGGCAATGGTGCCTAAAGCCACCAAATCCAAGTAGGGCCGCAAATCAAATTCCAACGCTTCAGAAAGCCCAGTTTCACGCCCGTGCTTCAGCAGTGCGTGCGCCAGCTTAAAAGCCAATCCCGCCGAGCAAAGCTCACGGGCGTGACCAGTTTTACTCGAAGAATGATGCGGGTTGACCAGTGCCACCGCAGGCGGAATGTGCTCCTCCAGTTGATGATGATCGAGCACGATCGTGTCGATGCCAGATTGCCGCAGCCACTGAATCGTTTCGAACGCTGTGGAACCGCAATCGACGGCTAACAACAGTTTCGTGGGAAATTTTTGGAGGCAATTCTCCACTCCCGACCGGCTCAAGCCATAGCCCTCTTCCAGCCGGTGCGGCAAATAGTACTGCACTTGCCAGCCAAGCTTCCGCAGCACATCAGTCAGCAGCGCACTGGCTGTTACACCATCAACGTCGTAATCACCAAAGACGACCAGGGATTCGCCCTGGGCCCGAGCGGCGAAGAGACGCTCCACGGCGGCGCGCATGTTCGGAATGAGGAATGGATCGGCTAAATCTTTGAGCCGAGGCTGAAGAAAACGAGTGATCGGGCCGGGCTCGCTTAACCCGCGGTTGACCAAGCATTGGGCGAAAAGCTGAGAAATACGGAGTTCGCCCGCGAGAAACGAGGTCAACGCCGGTTGGGCCGGGGCAACGCACCAGCGGTATTTCATTCGGGCCGGGCACAACCCGGAAGAGTGAAAGTTCCCATTACTCGGAAGTGACACTAATGATTTTAGGTGAAAACTCAAGGCGGAACCGAAAACCGAGGCAGGTATTTTGGTATTTTATTTTTGAGCACAACAAAAACAGCTTTGATTAGCCTTGTTTAGCTTTACTTAGCTGCTCGCAACTCAGATACGTCCAAGAATCAGCGATCCTGATCCTCCATCAAGGTAAACACTGCGCTTTATGAGAGTCGGAAACGGCACCACACCTATATATACTACAAAAGGGTGCAAACCCCGCAAACCCCGCAAGGACCCTTGATTTTATTGTACATTTTTGGGGTGCCAGGGTGCAAACTGGATGCAAGGAGTATGCAAACTGTTGGGGAAATGAGCCGTTTTGACATGAATTAGTCTGCACCCGTTCGGCTCATTCATACAGGACATTGGATTGGTTTGGCGGTAAAACGCGTAACAGTTTCGAAAAAGCCTTAAAAATCGGATTTCCTACGTTTCCACCCTCAAAACCGAACAAAGTCTAAGGCACATTGGGCATTCAAAATTAACGCAGATTTTGTAAAGGCATTGGCTTGCGGCATCGGCTAAGGTTGAGTGATGAGTTTGGACCAGGTTTTAGGCTTAGGATTGGCGCTTTTGGCAATGTGCCTTGGGTTGCTGGGCAGTTTTTTGCCCGCTGTCCCCAGCACTCCGCTCGTGCTTCTTGTCGCAATAATTCACAAGCTCATTTTTCCCCAGGCTGGTGTCGGCTGGATCATCATGTCTTGCCTCATTTTGATTACGCTCGTGTCGCTGGTGTTCGATTATATGGCGAGCATCTATGGCGCGAAAAAATTCGGCGCCACCTGGCGGGGCGCCGTCGGAGCTGGCCTCGGCGGATTAGCCGGACTTTTCTTTCCGTTCCCCGGGATTTTGATTGGGCCATTTTTGGGCGCGCTCGCGTTTGAATTAATTGGCGGACGCGGCTTTAAAAAATCGAGCCGGGCTGGAATGGGCGCGATTCTGGGGCTGTTGGCTGGCGCCATCGGGAAATTAAGCGCTTGTCTGATTATGATGGTTTTATTTGCCGCGAGTGTGCTCTCCCATTCGCACTAAATTCCTCACTTGAGTTGGCTCTCAAAGTCTCTCCGAATGAAACTTCGCTGGCAGGAATTCGCCTCAGTTCTGTCATTGCAAACCAATCCACATTTACTTACCGACTGGTAATTCCGTTAGTCCCTTTCATGGGGTATAGGAATATAGAGGTCGAGATTCGCATCATCAAAATGGAGCACGATTCTCAATGGGCCATGCCCATCGGCGGCGGCGACTTCCAAGGCCCGCACGGACGTCCCAAAGTCCAATGCCTCCAGCATGTTAGACGACCATTTGCCGTCAGCTCGGAGGAACTCGCCGGATAGGCTATTTTGTAAAAGGACTTGCATTCCTTTGCCCCCAGGTCGCCAAAGCAACCGAAGATCCCTAAGCGCTAGAATGCGCGCTATTTGCAATTTCCCTCCGATGGCTGCAATCGGCAAGTCAGGTGATTGTCCTAGGGATTGCGGGGGTGGCTGCAAAACTCAGTCAGATACAAACCTGGCAACTGCAATGCGATCTACTTAGATCGTTTAAGCGGAATCAAATTAACAGCCGGAGGTGTAACCCTGCTCACAAAGGCTTATGCGTGTTCCCTGCCTGCGAGAACATCAAAAAAAACGCGACGCATGAAGACTGCTCATTTCGCACTTTCAGCTTTGCCCTTCATTTTGCTGACATAAAACAGCGCGCCTTTGGCCTTGGTCTTGCGTCGAAAAACTTTATCGGAGCTGCACGCGTATAGGTATTCGAGATTCGGCCCTGCAAAGGCCACGCTCACGGTCCCTTTTTTCTGCGGATTGGCAATCACGCCGCCCAGACGGCCCGTCGAGTCAAACATTTGAATGCCAACCGTCGAGGTAACGTAGTAACGGCCCATCGTGTCTGTCGTCATCCCATCGCCCGCGCTCTCTTTTTTTCCCAGCGGCACGCGCAGGTCCATGAATTTCTCCCCATGCGCCAGCCCGCCATCCGCTTCCACGCGAAACACCCAAACGTTGCTCCCGCCATATTCTGAAACCGCCAGCGTGCCCTGGTCCGGCGAAAGAGTGATTCCGTTAGGCTTGTTGATTCCCGTCGCGCCCACGCGCACCTCGCCCTTTGCATCGACGATTGTGACCTGCCCCTTTCCAGTCTCCGTGAAATAAACATAGCCTTTCCCCGAAACTACCAAATCGTTCGGCTGCACGTTGTCGGCCAGCACCGTGATATTGCCCGAGGCTGGCTCGATGGCGATGACCTGCTTCTTCGGTGCTTGTGTGCACGCGTAGATTCGGCGGTCCGGGCCAAATTTAAGACCACTGATGCGCGGCATGTTTTCCAAAAAGGTGCTCACTTTCCCATCCGGGCTGATCCGATTGATCGTCGTGCCTTTACCCACATCCGTGAAATAGAAGTTTCCATCCGCGTCGGCACACGCCGCGTCTGTGAATTGGTACCCTTCCCCAACCATCTGCCAATCTTCGCCATCAATCAGAATGATCGAGAGCGCCATGTCCCCGGCCAGGTTCTGCGCGCGAGACACGCAAGCCATGCTAATGCCTAAAAAAATCATGGCCATCAGGCTGCACTTGAGGAGTATCGATTTCATATATTTAGATTGTGTCAAAGCGTTCGCATTTAGCTCGTGGTGTCCTGATACAGCTCGATCGGGTTTCCCTCCGGGTCCTTTATCCAGGCGAACCGGCCGTAGTCGTAATCCTCCGTTTTGTCGATGGCAACCCCACCCGCGCGAAGTTGCTCGATCAGTGTGCTCAGGTTCCCCACCCGGAAATTGATCGTCACATTGCGAGTCGGTCCGGCCGCTTCCACTGGGAATATGGCAAAGACGCTCTGCACTTTGCGCTCTGGATTTTCCCAGGCTCGGCTGATGAAATTGTAGTAATGGCACGAATCACCCGGATTGGATTCAAAGCCGATCCCAAGATGCTTCGCATACCACTCCGCCAGTTTGTCTGGCTGTGCGGCCTTGATAAACACGCCTCCGATGCCCGTCACTTTTTCCCGGGATGCGCTCATTTCTCTTTATAATCCTGCCACAGCCAGCGAAGCGATTCCGGCAAGATTGCGCCACCATGTTTGCCGTTGTGCCCGCCATTGCCCAATTCGAATTTGTAATCGTATTCTTTGAATTTCAGCGCCGCGGCCATTTCCTGGTTCGAGAGCGGCCAATTGCCGTGCAGGTTATCCAGGTCACCCGTACCGTCCTGGAGAAAGACTTTGATCGGTTTCTTTTCAGACTTCCGAATCAGCGAGGGATAATTATTCCCTCCCCGAATGTTCGTGAAGCTCCCGACCTGGCTGAGCACGCGACGGAACGCATCCGGCCGCTCCCAGGCGACCGTCCACGCGCAGATGCCGCCCGAACTAATGCCGCAAATCGCCCGCCCATCCGGGTCCGCAGTGATATTATATTTTTTGGTCACTTCGGGCAGGAACTCGTCCAAGAGGAACTTCGAGTAAGCCGTGCCGAGCGAATCGTACTCGTAACTCCGATTGCCGCGCCCTCGCTGGCCAGGCTCGGCGAGCGGAACATCGCCCGGGTTAATGAAAACCCCGATCGTCACCGGCATCTCCTTTTTGTGAATGAGATTGTCGAACACAATCGGCGCGCGGAATTGGCCATTGGCATTCACATACGAAGCGCCGTCCTGAAACACCATCAGGCACGCAGGTTTAGCTGCGTCATACTGTTTCGGCACATAAATCCAATAA
>DASWRJ010000145.1:0-8288 GCA_036403255.1 Verrucomicrobiia bacterium | reverse complement strand
GCGGTGCCAAACTCATATGCGAACTCAAGCGATTTCGAAGATGGCTTCGATTTCCACAGCGATATTTCCCGGCAACGAGCCCATCCCGACCGCACTGCGAGCCCCTATCCCGTTTTCTGGCCCAAAGACTTCGACGAATAATTCGCTGCAACCATTGATGACGGCGGGATGTTCTTTGAATTCGTTCGTGGAATTAACCATCCCAAGCACCTTGATGAGTCGCTTAACGCGATTGAGCGAGCCAAGTTGCGCTTGCAGCGTGGCGAGAATGGCCAGGCCAACCTGGCGCGCGGCGGCTTTGCCTTGCTCCAGGTTGAGGTCCGCGCCGACCCGGCCCGTGATGAGCGTTTTGTCTGGCTTCAGGGGGCCGTGGCCCGAGACATAGGCAAGATTGCCGCAGAGCACCAGAGACTTATAGACTGCGACCGGTTTAGGCGCGGGGGGCAATTCAAGTTTCAGTTCCGTAATGCGAGCTTCAGGATTCATGCTAGAAAAGGTGACAGACGGATTGAAATTATTTAGCCATCTCCCATCCAGATTGGACCAGTGCTTTGTAGCCGCCGATGAGGGAGGCGACATTTTTGTAGCCCATGCGTTGGGCGACATCAGCTGTGAGTATCGAGCGATAGCCTCCACCGCAATACATGATAATCTCCGTCTGCGGATCAGGAAACATTTTCTCCAAATCGCGTTCAAGCACGCCTTTGCCAAGGTGTTTGGCGTGTGCAGCGTGGCCTTGCGTCCATTCGGCGTCTTCGCGTACATCGAGCAGTATCGCTTTGGGATTCGCTTGCAAACGAGAGCGGACTTGTTCAAGCGTTAGTTCTTTAACTTTGGGTCGAGCCTCGTTCACAATCTTTAGAAATCCGGGTGCATGGTCCATATATTGCAAAGTTAAAAGGAACGATATAGAGGTCAATGGAATTCGGGTCGGTTGCTCCGTGTCCAAGGGATTCCCAAAGAGCTTTCAAGAGCATGGCGGCTTTACCCATAACTCTAAGCATGGTACGATTGGTCGAGACGGCATAGGAAGACTGAATATGGAAATCAGAAGTTTGGGCGACGCGCCGCCCTTCATAACGAAAGATGGGTCTGAGATACGAGAATTGCTGGCCTATCGCAACTCGCACATCAAAAACCAGAGCTTGGCCGAGGCGCGCCTCCCGGCGGGGGCCAGCACGCAGGAGCATTACCATGGTCGGACCGAGGAGATTTATTTCATCACAGCCGGAGAGGGACGGATGCGGATCGAGGGCGAATGCTCGGACGTCAAAGCAGGGGACGCGATTGCTATTCCGCCCGGAGCGAAGCATAAGCTTTGGAATACCGGCAAAGAACCACTGAAATTGCTTTGCTGCTGCGCGCCATGTTATGAGCACTCGGATACCTTCATCACTGAGACCTGAGCACAAGCCTGTATTTCCTCGATACGAAAAATAGGTTAGGTTATGGCAATGGAAGAAAGGGATTGAGCATGAAAGCGGAAAAAATTCGACTATTTATCAAGCCATATTGCGGCTGGTGCCATAAAGCGATCGAATGGCTGGACGAGCGCGGAATCGAATACGAAACGCTCGATGTAATTTCGGATGGAGCGGCCCGGAAAGAAATGGTGCAGCTTTCAGGACAAACCCTGGCCCCAGTCATCGATGTGGATGGCGAAATCCTGGCCGATTTTGACACAGGTCAACTAGAGGCTTTTTGGAAGAAGCTGGAGAAAATGGAGAGCCAGAAATGATCGAGCGGCCATGCGCGCGATTTTGGAGTATTGATTTAGACTCCAGTGTTGAACAATTTTTTGCGTTTATTAGATAAAAATCCTTTAATCAGATGACAACAACTCCTGCAGCTGTTCCACAACGGCCTCGCATTCCTGAATGGCTGCGGCTGAAATTGCCCACGAGCAATACCTTCGCGCATACGCGCAACCTTCTTGAGGATTTGCACCTGCACACCGTTTGCGAGAGCGCGAAATGTCCGAACCACTGGGAATGCTGGAGCAAGGGGACGGCGACTTTCATGATTGCGGGGGACCGCTGCACACGAGCGTGCGGCTTTTGCGCAGTCACGACTGCAAAGCCGTTCGCCCTGGAAGCCGATGAACCGAAGCGCGTGGCAGAGGCGACTCGCCGCATGGGCTTGCGGCATGTGGTGATTACCGCCGTGGCCCGCGACGATCTGGCGGACGGAGGAGCGGCGCATTTTCAACAAACGATTAAGGCCGTCCGCACAGCCAATCCCGGGATTATCATCGAAATTCTCGTGCCGGATTTTTTGGAGAATGAGGACTCAATTGAAACAGTGCTCGCGGCTGAGCCGCATATATTTAATCACAATTTGGAAACGGTCCGGCGGTTGACGCCGAGCGTCCGTTCGCGGGCCACTTACGAGCGATCACTAAGTGTATTGCGGCGAGTCAAAGAAAAGCGCGGCGATTCTCTCTACACTAAATCGGGTTTAATGCTCGGCTTGGGCGAAACGGAGGCGGAACTTTTCACAGCGATGGAGGATTTGCGGGAAGCCAAATGCGACATTCTCACGCTCGGTCAATATCTGCAACCAACGCTGAAACATTTGCCGGTACGTGAATTTATTTCACCAGCGCAATTTGACTCTTACGGAACACGGGCGCGCGAGCTCGGTTTCGTGCACGTGGCCAGCGGGCCGATGGTGCGCAGCTCGTATCACGCTGACGATTTTTCGCCCGCCGCCATTGCGGAGCATCGGCTGTAGAAAAATCCTGCGGATGCACGTGCCCGATCATTCGGCTGCATAGAAATGGTGGCAACACCACCGCGCTGGGAGCGCTTTTTCTGCGCGCGAATTAAGTAGAACGCAAAAACTATCACCAACAAAAAAAGCATGACTGCTAAGCCTGCAGCTACGACTTTCAGGATTTTCGCCTGGCGAAAGACGCGCTCGGTTTGCTCCCGTTCGGCTTCCTTGAAGATGGCGAATTCTTTGTCAATGGAAACGTCCTGAGGCACTTCATCACGAAGCTGAAAGTAAAACCAGACTCCCGGCACGGTAGTAAAAGCGTCAGGTATTTTGGGCAAGAGCTCCTGGCCCGCAGGGGAGAAAACGCTCGCCTTCCAAAAAGGCGCGTTGAGTTGTGTCCAAAGCCGCACCAGCCCGTGATTTCTAGCCACGATCTGCATTCGTTCCCAGAGCTTCTCGCGCATCGAGTCAGCTTCTTCAGCATGCAGGAAAACTTCACTATGAAGGAGCGCCTGCTGGCCGGAGATTTGCAGGCCGAGGGCCGCAAGAATGGCTCCGTCATTCCCCTCCACGATCTGAAATTCCTTAAAGCGTTTTTCGAGCGCAGCCCAGGGTAATTGCTCCTGCTTCCACAATTCAACGAGTTGTGGAACGTCCTCGATTGTGGCTCGACGGACTTGGTGCATAAGACTCTGCTGCGGATGATATGTGGTGGCCGACATAGGTAAAGCCTGTATCTATCTTCGGCAAAAACAGGGCAAATTTAAGCGTGAAACTGAATTTCCGAAAAATTTACCGCCGCGTTAAATTGTCCGCGCGCAAACTGGCCGACAGTGTGAAATTTTTGGACTATTCTGCCTCAATTTCGGCAAGTTTGCCGGCTGCAATTTCCCATTCGGCAGTTACGTTTGCCAGATCGTCTGTCACTGTCGCCAGGTCGCGATTGATTTTTTGCGCCAGGCCGGGTTTCTCATAAGTCTCGCGCTCCTCCAATTGGGCCGTCAGTTCCGCTTGCTTCTGCTCCAGTTCATTAATCTTTTTCTCGAGTCTGCTCACAATGTCCAGTTGCTCTTTTTTGGCGCGGTAGCGGGCCTGGCGCAGTTCCGCTTCAGCGCGCTTTTGCTCCTTGTCTTTGACGACGGGGCGAGCGGCAGAAGGTTCTTTTGGCGCTGCCAGACTCTGGCCTGCCGTCAAGCCCGCCCGAGCGGAGGTAGCGGAGGTCTTATCGAGATAATATTGGTAATCACCGGCATAATGCATGAGCCGGCCTGCATTCACATGCACGACTTTATTCGCGAGAGCGCGGATGAAATAAACATCGTGGCTGATGAAAATGAGCGTGCCTTCGAACTGCTGGAGCGACGTGACCAACGCATCGATGCTGGACATGTCCAGGTGCGTGGTCGGTTCATCCATGAGCAGAAGATTCGGCGGATCGAGCAGGAGCTTCACGAGAGCTAAACGGCTTTTCTCCCCACCGCTGAGCACGCTTACTTTTTTGAAAACGTCATCCCCACGAAATAAAAAGCAGCCGAGAATCGTGCGCACAAATTCTTCGGTAATACGCTGTGGCGTGTCGGCGGCTTCCTCGAATACCGTGCGCTGTGGTTGAAGCATCTCAACGCGGTACTGCGAGTAATAACCCGCTTTCACATTGTGGCCCAGGGTCCGTGTGCCGGATTGAAAATTCAACACGCCAGCGAGAATCTTGAGCAGAGTCGATTTGCCTGCGCCATTCGGCCCAACCAGCACAATCCGCTGCCCGCGCTCGGCCTGAAATTCCATACCCTCATAGACGACGTTTGCGCCGTAAGCATGATGGATGTCTTCGAGCGTAATAACTTTGAGCCCGCTGCGTTGCGGCTGCGGGAACCGGAATTTTATTTTGCGATCGTCATTTTCGGGCGCTTCGATTTTGTCCATGCGCGCAATCTGCTTGAGCTTGGCCTGCGCCTGGCTGGCTTTGCTGGCCTTGGCGCGAAAACGATCCGCGAACTCCTGCAAGCGCGCGATCTCGCGCTGCTGATTCTTAAATGCAGCCAGCAGTTGCTCTTCATTGGCGGCGCGCTGAAGGAGGTAATCTTCATAGTTGCCGTGATAACGCAGCAACTTGCTCTGGCGAATCTCGACAATACTGCCGACCAGTTGATTAAGAAATTCGCGATCATGCGAGATCATCAGGATCGCGCCGGGATATTGCTTGAGATACTCCTGAAACCAGAGCAGCGCCTCGAGATCAAGATGGTTCGTTGGTTCATCCAGCATGAGCAGGTCAGGTTCCTGCACAAGCAGCCGGGCCAGATATGCGCGCATGACCCAGCCGCCGCTCATTTCTTTGGCTTTGCGGTTAAAGTCCTTTTCGCGAAAGCCCAGCCCGGCCAGCAAGGTTTTCGCGCGCGCATCCAGCCTGTAGCCCCCGAGTTCCTCGTAGCGGGTATAGACTTCGCCATGATGGTCATGATCCCCTGGGTGATCGTTCTCTGAAGCGTGAATTAGTTTTTGCAGCTTTTCGATTTCGGGCGTGATGGCAGTTGCCAATTCGAGCACTGTTTGCTCGGTCATCGGCGCGCTTTCCTGCGGCAAATAGCCAATCGTGACATTGCGTTCGAGAGAGACTTTGCCTGAGTCCACCGATTCCTCGCCGAGAATAATGGAAAAGAGCGTCGATTTCCCCGCGCCATTTGGGCCGACCAGACCGATACGATCCTGTCGATTGACTTGGAGCGAGGCATCATCAAACAGTGTTCTTCCACCGTAAGCTTTGTTAATTCCGGAAAGGGTAAGCATGCCAGTTATAAAGGGTGTTCAGCAAATGCGTTTGGCGCAAGTGCGGACGTGAAAGATTTCAATGTAGACAACGTTTTTTGCGCGATTTGATGCACAGCACAATGTGATTACCTCGAAGCCGAGCTTGTTCGCCACTATTCGGCCCTCAATGCAGGCTTCAGTGTCCACGTTTGCAAACGCGCAATTTCCAAGACTTTTGGCGCGCGAAATCCGTCTTTGTGGATGATCCAGCCGCCAAACAGGTTCGGTTTATCTTCCGCCACGTATTTTACCGCGCCAACCAAAGTATTTTGCGGTAACGCGACTTCCTTCACACGCACTGTAAGAGGCTGAGCTGAAGCGCTGTTCCCATCTGATCCTGGCGCAAGTTGCAGCCAGGCGGTGGCAAGCATTTTCAGAAAATCCGCCGGTGCGATTGGGTCAGCCCCAATGAATACTTCTGCCGGAATGCGCTGCTGCGTTTCGAGAAAGCTTTCCACATCGAGAACGGCAGTTTCAAAAGCGTGGCCCGAAATCGAGGATGTGCTTTGGCTATTGGTTTGCGGTGCGGTTTGATGATCCGGGCCCAGCAAAGTCCTGCTAGCGAGAGGGAATTTGAGTTTGCTCCCGCGAATTTGTGCGGCGCAGGCTTTGGTGAAAAGATCAAACTGGTCAGCGAGGGAAAAAGATTTGTTTTCCATCGTTTGGAAATTTACTTCCTTGCTATTGGCCAGGTTATTCGCCAAACGCGAAAGCTCCATTGCGGTTGCCCCTTGCGAGTGCACTGCGTCTTTGTAGATGCGCGGCAGATCGGCGGCGGTGATGAAGCGCACACCGGCGATGCCGCGGATGTGGTCCACGTATTGGGCAAAGCGTTCGAAGGCGCTGTCGGTTTCCTCGGCGGTCCGTTGCGCCGGGGCTTTCCATTCCTCGCGCGGTGGATTTTGGCCGTGCGCGAAATTGACACCATCCCAAAACTCGCGATGCACCCATTCGCAAGGATGATAAAATATGCTGATGAGCCCCCCGCCTTCTTTGGCGAGGCGTTCGGCAATGCCTGAGACTTTTTTCTTCGCCGGTTCGACCGCGCTCGGGTCGTGCAGGTCCATCCGCGTGTAGTTTGCGCCCATGTGATAGACATTCAGCGCGCCGGCATACCAAAAGGGCTTTTGCTCCAGGCCGATGTGCGTGCCTTCATCCACATAGCAGGGCACGCCCTCTGGAGCGACGCCGATTTGCTTCAGCCCCGCCACCGCTTGGGCCGCCCACGACGACCCAGGCTGGCCGTAGCAGGCGAGAGTTTTCACACCGAAAATGCGCCGCACATCAGCCGCTCCGGGACCTTCGCGTCGGATAAATTCGGCAATCCCATCCAGCAAACCGCACTGCGCCAAATATTCAGTGGGCGCGGGATGGACTGAGTGGAAATTCGAATGAAACGCAATTGTATGTCTTTTCAGCGCGGCAATCACATCCTTCCGCCCGCGACGCTCCAAGGTGCGCGCCTTCTCACCGACAACTTTGAACGTGGCATGAATCCCGTGCGCCGTGAGCAGGTCAGCCAGGCGCTTGGCCGCGTCATCTGAAGCGGGTAGCATGTAATCCTCGGTATCAAACCAGAGGATGACGTCGATGCGCGGCGGAGGCGAAGCTGCTGATGAGGACGCGGCAAAGCTTGGGCGCAAAAGCGAGCAAAACAGGACGGCAACAAGCAACCCGGACGATACTTTCATCGCCGTGTTATGGACGTTCCGAAGCAAAAAAGCCAGCCTGGTTTAGGCTGGCGGCGAAATTGAGCGACAGTCGCAAACTTAAAGTTTTTGCTCCCGCTGCTTGCTGCGGAGGAGTATCGTTTTGGTCTCGAGATCATGCACCGCGCGAATGTAGCGCACAGTTCGGCTGCGAGCGCGCATGACGATCGAGTGCGTGATCGCTTTGTTCCCGACCAGTTTTACTCCGGGCAGAAGTGAACTGTCGCTAATGCCTGTCGCGCAAAACACTGCGCTACCGCCCTTCACGAGCTCGTTTGCGGTGTGAATGCGTTCGAGTTCAGCCGGCGGAAAATCACGCAGCAAAAGGGCGCGTTCGTCTTCATCGCGCGGCCACATCTGGAGGAGCATATCTCCACCAAGCGCTTTCAGCGCGGCAGCGGTCAGGATGCCCTCAGGTGAACCGCCGATGCCACAGTAAAGATCCACGCCTGAGTCCGGCAACGAGGGCGCGACAGCGGCGGTAATATCGCCATCTGAAATCAGGCGAAGGGCGGCGCCGCAGCGACGGACGGTGGCGATCAATTCCGCATGGCGCGGGCGATTCAGCAGCACGACCACGAGTTCGGGCACGCGTTTGCCGAGGGCTTCGGCGACTTTAGGCAACGTTTTTTCGAGAGGATCGTTGAGTCCAATCGGTTCCAAACCTCCTTTGAGAGCTTTCACGACAGCTGGGCCGTAGGCGAGTTTGCGGGAGTAAAAGCTCGGGAGATTCATCATCGCATGTTCCTGGCGTTCGCCCAGGTAACTCGCCGCAATGACGCAGATCGAGTTCGGCAGGCCGTTGGCCACATTCGTCGTGCCGTCGATGGGATCAAGGGCGATGTCGAACCGCGGGCAACCCGGCGCCCAGCGCCCGAGTTTCTCACCGAGGAAAATGCCGGGGGCGTCATCTTTAATGCCTTCTCCGATAACAACTTCACCACTGATATTCATGTGGTCGAACACGCCGTAGATGGCGTCGCAGGCGGCGAAATCGGCCTTTTCCTTTTCGCCGCGACCCAGCCAGTGGACGGAGGTCAAAGCGGCATTTTC
>DASWRJ010000144.1:0-4634 GCA_036403255.1 Verrucomicrobiia bacterium | reverse complement strand
GCTCAGGTTTGAGCACCAATGGTCCCGGCGTTGCTTGGCCTGCTCGAAAAACTCTTCAATGGCTTTAAGGTCCTCGCGTTCGAGGGCAAGTTGAAATTCCTGCAGGTCCTCGATGAAAACGCCCAACACCCGCGCCAGATTTTTTCGATTGGCCAGGCTGATATCGCGCCACATTTCTGGCGAGCTCGAAGCGATGCGCGTTGTGTCGCGGAACCCATTCGCGCAAAGGAGCGCCTGCTCCTTCGGGTGCACCGGACTCAAAACATAATTAGCCAATTCGGCGGCTACTATGTGAGGCAAATGGCTGGAGCGGCTGACCAAATCGTCGTGTACTTCGGGCGAAAGGCAGATTGTTCGTGCACCCACGTTCTGCCAAAATTCCTGCACTTTGCGCAGACATTCTTTGCGCGAATTGCTCGTGGGCGTAATCACGCAGATGGCATTTTCAAATAAATCGGACCGAGCCGCGCCTGCACCGCCCTTTTCGGCGCCAGCCATGGGATGACTGCCAATAAAATGGGCCTGGGTTCGCGCTAACAATGGTTCCAGTTGGTGCACCACGCTTCCTTTGACGCTTCCAACATCCGTCACGAGCGCGCCTGATTTTAAGGCCGGCAGCATTTGCTCCACCAGTTCCCGCATCTGGGTGATGGGCGTGCAAAGCACGATTAAGTCAGCATCTTGCACCGCCTCTTTTAGGTCTTGCGTCGCCTTTTGGACCACGCCGAGCTTTTCGCATTCCGCAATGCTCGCCGCGCGCCGCACGTAGCCATGCACCTGCCCGACGAGGCCCCGCTGTTTGGCGGCCAATCCGAGCGAGCCACCCAGCAAGCCGACGCCGACGATCGTCATTTTCTGCCAGTGCATAAGAAGATAATGAGGCGCAATCGGCAAAGTGCAATGGGGAAGTTGTTACATTTCCGAAATGCGCAACACACAATTGCCTCATCGCAAAAACAATTCCGCTGCATAATCGGCGTAGCGCAATCCCCGATCAGTCAGGCGAAATCGCTCCGCATCCAGCGCCGCCCATTCTTGCCCGAGCAGTTCGTCAATTTCCGAACGCCACTCGCGCTGGAGATCATATCCCGTCAGGCGCTCGAAATGTTTCAAGGGCCAGCCAGCATTCATGCGCAACCCAAAAGCCGCCGTCTCCCCCGCGCGTTTCAGCGCGGGTAGTTCTTCGCTCCACTCGATTGCACGCTGGCCTTTTTCGAGTTGCTCGGAATACATCTGCGTGTTGGACCAATTTTTGGTGCGCTTGCCGCGCACGTATCCGGCCGCGCTTGGACCGAGCCCATAGTAATCCCCGCCGCGCCAGTAATTAATATTATGCTGGCATGCCTTGGCGGGAACTGAATCACCCAATTCAGTGTTTTGCACAATTTCGCCTCGCGCGAAATTGGCAATTTCATACTGCGTAAAGCCAGTTGCGCCAGCGCACATTACCAACTCATCATACATGTCGCAGGCGAGATCTTCGTTCACGGAGAATTGTCCGGCTTTTAGCTGCGCGTAAAGAGGCGTGTCCTCTTCGTAAATCACTTCGTAGCTGGATAGATGTTCGCTTCCCAGCGCCAAAGCTTCCTTCAGCGTGCTGCGCCACATCTCGATGGTTTGGCCGGGAATCGCGAACATTAAATCGATGTTGATGCCGGAAAAGCCAGCGGCGCGGAGAATGTCGAATGACTTGAAGACCATTTCGCGGCTGTGAATGCGCCCAAGCCGCTCCAGCAGATCTTCATCGAGCGACTGCACGCCCATCGAGACGCGGTTCACTCCAAACGAGCGCCAGAGCTTTGCTTTGTCGGGCGATACGGTGGCTGGGTTGCATTCGATCGTCCATTCTTCGGCTCCGAGCAATTCCAGTTTCTCCATCGTGTGGAGGATTTTCTCCCATTGCTTTAGATTCAGAAGGGAAGGGGTGCCACCCCCGAAGAAAATCGTGCGTGGCTTGAGGTCCGAGGCAACCAATTCGAATTCACGGCACACCGCATCGACGTAGCGCTGAATGACCGCGCCATTCGAAGCTTCAGAGTAAAAGGGGCAGTATTCGCACTTGTGCGCGCAAAACGGCACATGAACGTACAAGCTTCTCACCGGGCCTGGCTGGCTGCTGCTCATGCCACAACTTAGCGCAACCGGGCCTTGATCAAAATGTTTTATGCGCTGGGTCTTGGGCGTGCCCGCTGGGAATTGTAACGAGAATGGCTCTGCCCTCCAGAACGGGGCGGACCGCTCGGCGCGCTGCGCGCAGGAGGCGGACTGGGATTTCCCCGAGCGACGCGTTTGACGTTCTCGGCTTTTGGACCTTTCTCGCCATCCACCAACTCGTATTCCACCATGTCCCCTTCTTCGAGCATTTTGTAACCCTGCCCCAGAATGCACGAATAATGGACAAAGATGTCCTTGCCCGAATCGTGGGCAATGAACCCGTAACCCCGCTTGCTGTCGAACCACTTAATCTTTCCGCTGGCCATAACTTACTCCTTCCGTGATTTAAGTCGTGGGAGACAGACGGCAAAACAAGCAAAAGAATCCGTAAACTTCACACCTTCCGTAACCAACTTGTTTTCAGCCCCCAAATAATGCTGACTGACTTGGCGCGAAGATTAGGGTTTTACCCCAGTGCGGTCAAGAGCAAACAAACCCGTAAAATGCCCTGCTGATGCCTGGCGCTGCCTTGCATTAGAACTTCTTCTGACGTGCCCGCCTGCTTCACTTTAGCCTTTCGCTAAATTAGAACGGCCCGCAGGAGATTAGCGCACCAAAACTTCAGCACTGGAAACCGGGCCGGCGACACCGAATTTATTAATGGCGCGCGCTTCCAATTTGTTGACTCCGTGATGCACTTTCCAATCGAAACTGCTGCTGGAATTTTTCCATGAATCCGCGCCATCGCCAGCATCAACTCGAATTTGAAACTCTTTAAAATTGGGAGTGAAAGTTTGCAGCGATGCCTTTAATGCTCCCTTGCCTGGATGCAATGTGAGCGCGGATTGATCTATCGGAAAATAGGGATCCGTGGCTGGTTGCGCCGGGTTCTTGCGTTCGTGCCATTTTTGTCCGGCGCAGACTTTGTCTTTTGTGATGAACATTTGGCCGTAATCTTCGCCAGCGTCCATCAGATCCGTATTTGGGATGTAGCCAATGAAGCCGTATTTATTGGGCTCATCGGGATCAATCGTGAGGTTTCCAAATCCTTCGAACCGGGCGAGGAAGACCGGCAGGTCGGACTTCTTGTAGCGCTTGCGTTCCTTGCCGACGACGAAGAGGAGGTTTGAGCCGCCGTGATAAAACCATTCGTCGCGAATTTCCCACGCATTGAGCGGCACGCCGTTTTTCTCGAGATACATGTTGCTGGTCGGGTCGAGCATGATCCATTTGCGATGCTGATTCGACCAAATCTCGGTCGTGGAATGTTCGCTCGATCCGTTCTTCACATTGCCCTGGTGGCAGCGCAGCGCGAGTTCGCGGTCCACCCAGCCGAGACTGGCCGCGGCGGAGACCAGCACCTGGGCGTATTGCGCGCAGAAGAACGAATGGCCTTTGTCGATTGAATCCAGGATTTGAATCGCGCCATGGACATTGGTGGAGGGGTGCCCAAACTTTTTGAACTGTTGATGCGCCCAATCCATGAGGAGCACCTGCTGCTCAAATTCGTCCTTGCCGGGAGCAATGACCTGGTCGAGATGATGGTGGTCGCGTAAATCCTTAAGCTTCGGATTTTCAAAGGTATCGAATTTAAAGCGCTTGGTGTATTCGCTTTGCACGTAGGGCATGGTCTCGAGCCTTTGGATGGTCGTGAGGCGCCCGTCAATCTGCAGCGTGTCGCCCCGCTTGAGTGACAGCGGATCGAATTGGGCCTGTAACGAGTTGGCCAGCAAAAGCACAAGCAGTAGGGCAGGGAAGCTGAACGAGAATTGGCGCGAGTTCATAATGTGTATGTATTGAGGACTTAGGACGACCTTGCAAAATTCAATGGCATTGAGCCAGGCCGGGCGGGAGGGGATTGCCAGTATCAGCTTGGATGCGGTGATTTTAGCTTTAATCAGCTTGGACCAGCTTGCACGAACTTGTACTGGATGAAACGTGGTCAGTCCTGATTTCGAGGCAAGGCCGGGGGCGGCGAACGAAACCCGCGAACAGGCTGACAAAGGTGACTTGGATGAGCTGGAAATCATAAAAAGTAGCTCGGTTTAGCTTAGTTTAGCTCGACCCAGCTCGACTGGAGAGACGGTTTTCATATTATTAACATCCAGGAAGGCGTCAAAGCTAACGGCCATTGTTTTATTCAGGTTTGACCAGCTTTGACCAGGTTTGACCAGCTTTGACGGGCTTTGACGAGGGGACACCGATGGACACCAATTCGGCTGTAGGCTATTGCGCTTACTGGGACGAAAGGCCATGTAATATTTAGCCGCAATTGGTCGTAACCAGCGGTGATGCAGTGCAGAAGGTAGAATGCCGAGCGCAAAATAAACTCGATTTATACCCATGTCCGGCTGTGGCTGGCAATTAAAGCTGCACACACCCAAGCCCCGACAGGATGATGACAGAGCGGAGTAGATAAGCAGGACTGGTGAGGAGGGCAGGACGCTGCGTTGCGGAGAAGAATGGGTCTGGGAGCTTCG
>DASWRJ010000143.1:0-3499 GCA_036403255.1 Verrucomicrobiia bacterium | reverse complement strand
ATGCGCTGTCATTAAACACCGTCGCGCGCCAAGCTGTGCTCTGGTCCGTCCCGTTATCCAAATATTTCCAAACCGATTCAGCGGGCGACACATTTGCCGCGTTGGCTGCCAAACCGTTTATCGTGACATTCACAATCGAAGAAGTAGTCGCGCTCCCTCCGTTATCGGTGGCCACGGCGGTGAGGGCCGAAGCTCCTGTCGGCGGATTGGTCCAGGTAAAAAGAAAATTGGTGACGCTCGCCAAATTGTTGGTGACTTGCCCCAGCTTGGTCGCCCCGCGGTAATATTCGACCTTCGCGATAAAGCCATCCGGATCGCTGCCGCTCGCCAATATCTTTAGCGCAGGGGCGGCGAAAAAGTTCGCGTTGGTTACCGGGCTGCGAATGCCGATGGAGGGCGGGACAGCCCAGATTGCAAAAGTGGAGAGGAGTCCAATCGCCAGCGAACAAACAATTCGTTTCATTTCGGTACGTCTCTAAACCAATGCCATAGACCCAGTTCTGCGGCCCGGCTGGAAATCACAGAGTAACAAATGGGCAGAATCATGCCCATTATCTGTGGCGCCGGTGCAGAAAAGCGCAATTGTGCCGTTTTGGGAAAAGGCTAATTTGGCCAAATCATACGCCAAATTCGGGCTCGGGGCAATATCGGAAGCAGAAAATTTGCTGCACGGCGTATAATTTTGCCGGTCTAATTTATCGAATAAGCGCATTTGCGGAATTTCGATGTCCTTGCAGGACGGGTCCTCGTCAGCAGCCAGAGAGGCTGCGCATATACCGCGTACCAGATTAATCTCGCTGACTTTCATTTGCCCATTATTGCCGAACTCTGGAGACACCCCAGCCCCAGTTCACAGGATGTTATCGGGGGAAAGGGCGCTTCAAGTAAGCGGATTTTTCACGAAAAGTGTTGCATGCCCAGCAACTTGGCGCACCTTATGGTGTTCTTAGCCTGCATGATTATGAAAGCGCAATGCTGCCGTTCCGTTTTACTCCTCGTTCTCGCGGTCCTTGCGCTTCTCGTCAACACCGGTTGCAGCGGCATCCAAGCGTCAAAATCTTTTTCACCGCTCGACTTTTTTTTGCCAGGTCTTTTGCAAAATACGCCCAACCAAGCCACGCCCCCGTCGCAAGCGCCCGAGCAGGTTGCCATTGCCCTGGCAAATTGATAGGTGCTCCCGGCGCACCGCATTGGTCTGTTCCGTTACTGCTCCCAATTATTTTAAGTGTTGAGCTCGCGGAAAGGTAAATTCCCTCTTTTCGGCCGCCAAAGCCAACCCGAAATCCATCATCGCTCTGTAGCCGACTGCTTCGACGGTCAACGGTTTAATAAACATATTCACGGCCAAGCCGGTCACGCCGCCCATGAATTTCTGCCAAAGTCCGTCTCCAGCCTCCTTGCGTTTCACGCTTCCAACAGTCACTTCCATTTTGGGCCGCCCAGCCACGCGCTTGAACGTCAACGCTTCCACCTGTGCAACCATCTCATTTTCGAAATGCGTTTCGCCGTTGAGCTCCCGGATATCGTGCAGCCCGATGGTCACCGGAGTCGCCTGGCCAAAGCCATCGAAATGCAATCTGACCACATTCACCACCGCCAGCCCATTCGTAATAGTTCCTTCCACGACGATTCGCCCATGTCCGCGTCCTTTCACATTTATGTAAGCAAGTTGCTTTTCCACTGTGCCGCCCTGCTTTAGCTTTGCTTCGTTGCGGCGTATGATGGCTTTTTGATCAAATATGTTTTGCTGCAAACCGTCACCGGTGATCGCAAACTCACACGTCACTGCAAATGCATCTCGATTTATAGTTCGCTTTGATGAAAGCACCTTTGCGCGTTGTGTGTTGCCAGTGCTTTCGACCATCGACACCAGTTCCGGGGAGATCAGCGGGACAAAATACATAAAATCGGCGATCCGATTCCCCGCGCTCTGGGTCTGGCCGTAATCCAGCGTTAATTTCGGCCCGGCGGGCACTGGCGTTGCATTTGTGAATGCGCGTTGGAACGGAAGAAGCTCCGCGGCAGGATTGATTTTTAGGCGGGTCGCGCAACCCGCCAGCAGATGCAAGCCCAAAAGCAGCAAGATTAGCCCAGGCCAACTGGTGTTAAATTCATTTCGCGGCAGTCTCACTGGCTAAGTCTTATCAGCTTTACTGAGTCAGCATCCAGCACAGCTTTTCCTTTGGTCGCGCTTAAGTCGAAGAGAATGTGCAGGTCCGCAATGGGCTGCCGCAACTCGAATTCGTATGTTACCACTGTCCAATCCATATCTCCTGAAATGCGTTTGCCGGTCTCGGCGCTTGCTGGGAGCAAGCCGCGCCGCCTGAAATTTTGCGACTCCCGATATGGAAACCAATCCCATTCATTGCCCTCAGTCTGTTTTCGTTCGGTCCAAACCCGAAAACCCGCGCCGCCTGGTTCTCCGCTGGCGGACATAAATCGGCGCATGATGCCATTCATGAACTCGGTGGTCGGTGCTGCCGCCCGATCCGGATCAGTCGCAGGCACTAACCCGCTCACTTTTATTTTTCCCTCCAGCCGATATTTCCCTTGTTCGAGCCAGACGGTGCTGCCCCATATCCGCGCGCCGCGCGCCGTGCCCGCCACGAGTTCAAGTTCTTTACCCTGCGCGCGCGCCCCAGGCGTGTGCAAATTCGGCTCCGAGCGTTGGTCCCAGACTTTTATATTCGCTGCGTCACCCTTTTTCACCTTCAGCAACTGCTGCACTCCCAGGAGCTGCTTTTCAATATTCGCGTAGCGACTCTCAATCCGCTGAAATAAAATGCTCAATTGATTGGGATAATTGCTGGCCTCCTCCTGATCCGGCAATCCGCGCAGGGCCGGATAGACCCGCGCCGCCAGCTCAGCTACTCGGTTTGTAATCGTCTCCAGCTTGAATACTCCGCCCATCAATTCCTTCATGCGCTCCAAATACCGTTGACGGACTTGCGGTAGTTGCATCGCCGCACGGCCGACTAAACCCTTCATCGCTGGCGCAACTGGCCCTTCTGCCTTCCAAAACATTTGGTCCATGCCATGCGGAAAAAACACCATGCGGTCCTTTTCCAAATCATGAAACACTCGATAATTATTATGGTTCAGGCCATAGCCATCCCAATTCCAATCCAGCGCATCCAGTGCCAGCATCGTAATGAACTTTTCCATGTCGAGATGGGATTCCAAACCCGCCAATCGCCTGGCTAAATTCGGCTCGCGCGCTGCGAGAGCCAGCGCTTTCAAATCCGATGTATCGTCCGGATTTTCGCCTGAGTTCACGTCCTTCTGCGAAGTGATGTCCTTCACAAAACCGCCATCATACAAATTCCCTTTCACATTCTTGTAGTAGCGCTTCAGAAAGTCTTTCCCCCAACCTTCCGTCAATAAGTACAGGCCCATGTCTCGCTGATTCAGGCGCACGCGCACGTAATTGGCGCGTGGCACCGGCACTCCCGCCTTGTCATAAATTTCCCGGCAAAGTTTGTCCGTTATATAAGAAGGG
>DASWRJ010000142.1:0-7121 GCA_036403255.1 Verrucomicrobiia bacterium | reverse complement strand
GAATTCATCGGCCATGCCCTCCTCGCGCCGGGCACGGATGTGGTCGTCTCCCAATATTGCTTCGCGATTTATCCGATCATGGCCAAAATGTTCGGAGCGAATGTCATCACCGTTCCGGCCCGCAATTACGGCCATGATTTGCCCGCCATGCTTCGCGCCATCACGCCGCGCACTCGCGTTGTATTCGTCGCCAATCCGAATAATCCCACCGGTACCCTGGCTCCACGCGAAGAAATCGTCCGCTTGCTCAACGAAGTCCCGGCGAATGTCCTCCTCGTCATGGACGAAGCCTATATTGAATTCCTCGACGACGCCGTCGATCTCCTGCCTTTCATTCGCAATCGCATCAAGCCCAACCTGCTTTTGATGCGCACCTTCAGCAAAATCTATGGGCTCGCCGGCCTGCGCCTCGGATACGGTATTGGCCCGGTTGAACTCATCGCCGCTTTCGAAAAAGTCCGGCAGCCTTTCAATATCAACGCCCTCGTCCAGACTGGCGCTTTGGCCGCACTTGATGATATTGAGCACATCGCCCGCACTCGGCACAACAACAGCAAGGGCAGGGCCTTCCTCGAAAGCGAGATTGCCCGCCTGCGCCTCCAATATATCCCCAGCGCTGCAAATTTCATTCTGGTCCGCGTCGGCGATGGCCAGCGCGTCTTTCAAGAGCTGCAAAAGAGCGGTGTCATCACGCGCCCGATGTCTGGTTACGGCTTGCCTGAGTTCATTCGCATCTCCATTGGCACCCCGGCCGAGAATGCCCGCTGCATCGATGCGCTCACCTGCATTGTTGCCCTCTGATGCCTTGCCACATGGCCCGATTCATGGTTATACTTACCCGTGGCCAAATAACGCGGACTTGAACGCACTATGAAAGATAGGCAGTACCCACATATAACTCGGAATCCCTCCATTCTTGGCGGTGTCCCGATCATTGATAATTCCCGCACTCCTGTACGTTCCATTGCTGGCTACTACCAATTGGGCATGTCTGTGGACGACATTCTTCACAGTCTCCCGCATCTTACTCCCGCCCAGGTGCATAGCGCCCTGGCTTATTATTTCGACCATAAGGCCGCCATTGATCGCGACATGGCCCGCAATAACGATGATGCTCATTTGCAGAAGCAGCTTCAAAAGCTCCGCCTCAAGGCCGCTTAGATTTTTTCACTTTAAACTCAGGCCCAATCAGCAATTAACCGGCGTCTAACTTAACCTGAGACTTGCCAAATTGGTCTTGACCCTTTCTGAAACGCGCATCAAATCCCATGGTCGATGATAGGTCAAAGCAAAGAATCCGAATCGCGATTGTACCTTCCCATAAAGTTGCTCCTCGATGAGGACACGCATCATCCTTTGGCTGGGGCTTTGCGCAACCGAGGTTATGATGCAGTCCATGTTGCGGAAATTCACCGCTTTGGGTTAAGCGACGTTGAACAACTAAATTTTGCGATTCGCGATGAGCGCTGCCTTTTCTCCTTCAATCGCAGTGACTTTGCCCGGTTGCATGCGGCTTACTCCACCTCAGGGGTAATTCACTTCGGAATCATACTCTCCAGGCAAATGCCCATTCATAGGTGTTTCATTGAGCTTCTAAGATTTTTGCAAACACATTCTGCAACCGAAGTGCGAAGCAATATTTATTTCCTGAAGTTTCGCCCCGGCTTTGCGTCCGCTTAACGCATTGCTACCAACGCTTCGATGTGCGGTTTCTCACCAGAGGAGCAGGTTGCGATTAGAGCATTTGTATCCGTGGTCTTATCGCTGGCATGAAAAATGTTCATCACATTCATGACACCGGTGATTGAGTGCGGGCAATGCCGGCATTTTATTAACCCCCGCAAGGTAACAGTAAAATGAATGGAATCATTAATGAAGATCGGATGCCTCAGGGCAAATTAACCAAGACTCAACTGCACACCACGCCGGATCGCCGCTTCTTTGGCCAAGGCGAGGAAAAAACTGACCGGCAGTTTTCTCCTGTGGTGGCTTTCAGTGAGGTCGAATTTTCCCGTGAGAGCGATTACTTGCATTGGGGTCTCAACGAATAACTGAGCCATCCCACAAACCGTAGTTGGGCCAATTAACCCCCCAACTTAGCAGAACGGCAGCCTTAGCGCTGCCGTTGCGTTTTTTACGGGCGCAACTCGCAGGCATCTTCTTCACCGCGCTCTCGAAAGCATTTTCTTCCCGGCCCTCAGCTCTGCTGCGCCGGAACAGGTTCACTCCCGAAGGTTTCCACTAGCAATTCGCGGACATCTTGTCTGGCCCGCCCCTCGGCCCGGTCATTGAGCCAAATCCCGCAGCACCCAAACAGCGACAGCACTGAAATCAACGCGCCGATTTGGAACGCGCGGTCTTTATACACCAGCTCCAGTTTATGTTCGCCTGCCGGCAACTCCACCGCTTGAAAAGCATAATTGGCTTTCCACAACCGCGCGGGAGAGCCATCCACCAATGCGTGCCACGGATGATAATACGATTGCGCGATCATCACCCAGCCCGGCTCCTTCAACGCGATATCCGCCTCGATATTTTGCTTCCCGAATTTTTGGGAAATGATTCGTGCTTCGGTCGCGTTTGTCGCGCGCACATGCCCGGCCGCTTCCAGCGGCAAATAAACGATCAATCTCGGATTGAACTCATTGCCGTTCAGCTTCTGCAGCGTCACCTCTGGCCCTCTAAACACCGGTTGCGCCCCGACTGTGATGAGTGCGCACGCGTTCGTTCGTTTCACCCATTCAATTGCACTCTCCGGTGAGGTAACGTGCGTCACTCCCAAAAAATCCAGCAATCCTTCCGCTGGCGGCATTGGCGATTTATAAAGCAGGTTTTGCACTTCCATCTGCTCTTTTATCTGCAGCGTCGATGAGCCGTTCACCTTGGGGATTCCATCCAGCACGTTCAGGTTCGACCATTCCGCCTGGCGTTTCCCGCCGAAATCCAATTCGCCTTCGCGCACTTCGCTGCGCAGCAGCACTTTCTCAGCTTTGGCCGTTATGAATATGCGCGACTCGCCAGGTTTTGGCGCTGGACCAGATGCCGCCTCATTCCATGCTCCCGGCTGGAAGAACTCCGTGGCAATCACTGGATTCAACTTCACATGATGCGTCAGCACATCGCCCACGAGCAGCACTGCCACACTCCCCTGCAAAATGAACCTGACCTGCCCTTTTTTCGCGCGGAAGCCAGCTCCCAGTGCAGTGAGAGTAGCTAAGCAAAACGCCACTCGCAGCCAGCCATTGCCCTGCGTTCGGTCCAATTGCTCCATAGGAAATGGATAGGAATTGGCAAACCACAGCACCGCCCCCGTCAGCGCTAAACCAATGATGCCCAGCCATGCCATTGCTCGCGGCGCCTGTTTCGCATTCGCTTCCGCTTCTCGCGCGGCGTAGGCCGTCAATAGCGGCAAGGCAAATCCAGCGAGCACCACGAACTTCACCGGATACCGCGCGATGTTAAGCCACGGACAAAACTTCTTCAACCATGGCAGTAAATATCCATTTTCCCCCAGGGCCAGGATCAAGCTCAGCAACAAAGCTCCGGTCACGAGCCAGACCTGTGGCTGGCGCACTTTCCACGCGCCCCAAAGTCCAAATAGCAACATCGCAATTCCCAAATAATATGAACTCATGAACTCCTGCCCCGTCTGGCAAAACGGCCCTTGAAACGTTTCAAAGCAATGAAAGAGCGGCACAAACAGATTCGCCCAACCCCAGCCCGGCATCGGCCATTTCGTATTTGAAAAATGCTGATCACGTTGCGAGTGGTTCAGCAGATCGAAAAACGGCAGCAACTGCACCGCGCAGAGCCCCGCCGCCAGCAACATCACGACTCCCAATCGTAACCCCAGTTTGCGCCCGGGAACCACGCCCTCTCGGAAATGCACCAGCCAAAGTCCGCCCAGGAAGAGCCACGTCATCATTGCTACCTCGGGCACGCCAGCGAGTAGTTGCAGCGCGCTCACCCCCGCACTTAAAGCCAGCCAGCGTCCTCCCTGTTTCCAGCCGCGCTCCACTAATAATACCACCCACGGCATCCATCCCAGCGCCACTAAATAGTTCGGCCACGCCATGCATGAAAACGCCACCCCGTTAAACACATAAACCATTCCCGCCAAGCCGCAGGCAAACGATCCACCCGCCCAGCGTCGCGCCAGGAAAAACATTCCGAAACCGCCCAGCGCGACGTGCAAGAGACAAAAATAACTTAACGACCATGGCAGCGGGAAAATCAGGTAAATCAGCGAGAGAGGATACGCCGTCATCGTTCCCCATTGTGCGTGAAACGGCGCTCCGCAATTGCTCAGCGGGTTCCAGAGCGGAAACTCGCCCTGCCAAAAACTTTCGTGCTGATAAAAAATAAATGGATAACCCAGCACCCCGTAATCCTTGTAATAAAAGGACCCGCTCCCGAACATTACCCGCGGGAAGGCCGCGCATAAGCCCAGAAAGAGAAATACAGCGAACCACCGCAAGCTTGACTGCGGTTCTTTTGCTTCATCTGCAACCATTGCAAGGCTTTGATTAGCAATCCCGGTTCCGACCGTTCTTTTCTGCCAGCATTTTAAGAGATTTTTCCCATAACCCCGCTCACCGCTTCTTCTCCCTGTAAATCCTGCTCCCTAAGCATCTTGCCAAACTCAGCCCAGCTAAAATCACCGGCAAAAATTGCCCCCAAATTCCCTTGGTCATCGGCACGATTATTTCATACCATGTCATTGTGACTGGAAACGGCTTGTTTGATGTAGCTGAGCGGCCGCATTGCTGATGTATGAAGACTTCTTTGCGCGCCCTGATTGTCGAAGATTCCGAGTTTGACGCTCAGATGATGGTCAGCATGCTGCGCAAAGGCGGTTATGAAATCGCCTTCGAGCGCGTCGAAACCTCCGACGCCATGAACGCTGCTTTGGAGGCCGGCGTTTGGGACGTTATCCTCGCCGATTATAATCTCCCCGATTTCAACGCGCCCACCGCCTTGAAACTTGTCCAGCGCAGCGGACTGGATATCCCTTTCATTATCGTCTCCGGCGGAATCGGTGAAGACATCGCTGTCTCCGCCATGAAAGCCGGCGCACACGATTACCTGATGAAAGGCAACCTCAACCGCCTGGTCCCTGCGGTCGAACGCGAGCTCCGCGAATCAGCTAATCGCGCCAGCCAGCGCGAAGCCAAGCAGGCCCTGCTCGAGAGTGAACTGCGCTACCGCTTGCTCTGGGAGACGTCGCCGGATGCTGTCATCTTGATGGACACAGAAAGCAATATCCATTTCGCCAATCCCGCCGTAAAAGATGTCTTCGGCTATTCTCCCGATGAAGTCATTGGCAAAAACTTGACTCAGCTTCAGCCCGAGCGTTTGCGAGGGGCGCATCATTCCGGTATTACCCGTTATCTTCGCACCGGTTTGAAGAAGCTGAACTGGCGCGCGGTCGAGACTATCGGCTTGCGCAAGGATGGCGCTGAAATTCCTATCGAAGTCAGCTTCAGCGATATGGTTCTCCAGGGCGAGCGCCGCTTCGTCGGTTTTATTCGTGACATCACGGCGCGCAAACTCGCCGAAAAAGAACTGCGCGAAACCAAGGAGCAATTCCGCGTCGCTCGCGAGATTCAGCAGCGCCTTTTTCCCAAGAGTTCGCCCTCCCTGCCGGGTTTTGAAATTGCCGGGGGTTCCTACCCGGCCGAAGCCACCGGCGGCGATTACTTCGATTATCTTCCCATGCTCAACGAGCGCTGGGGCCTGGTCGTGGGCGATGTCACCGGCCACGGCGTCGGCCCGGCCTTGCTTATGGCCGAAACACGCGCCTACCTGCGCGTGCTGGCTGGACGCCGCGAAGACGTCGGCGAAATCCTCACCCGCGTCAACGGCGTGCTCGCCGAAGACGTCGGCAACGAGCGCTTTGTCACTTTGTTCCTAGCCCGGCTTGATGCCCGCGCCCGCACCTTCACCTACGCCAGCGCCGGTCATCCCACCGGTTACATCCTCGATGCAGCCGGCCAGGTGAAGCGCACCTTGCCGCGGACGGGCGTGCCGCTTGGTTTGCGGCCCGATACCAAATATGACTCCTCGCCGGAAATTGCTCTCGAGACCGGCGACCTCGTCCTGCTCCTCACCGACGGCATCGAGGAATCCATCTCGCTCGACAACACCATCTTTGGCATCGAACGCGTCCTCGACGTTGTCCGCACCGTGCGTGAAAAGTCCGCATTCGAGATCGTAACTGCCCTCTACGAATCCGTCCGTCAATTCACGAAAAACAGCCCGCAGCTCGACGACATCACGACGATTGTCATCAAGGTCAAAGACGTGGCGTAACGCTTTTGCCCCTCCGATTTTTGAAAACCTTCAAACTTCGGCCACAAAACTGAAAAAGGTTGAATTCGCCGCTTCTTCCGGTAATTTCATTCATTCCCGCATCTCGCGGGCTCGGTCGGGGCGTAGCGTAGCTTGGTAGCGCGTCTGAATGGGGTTCAGAAGGTCGTGAGTTCAAATCTCACCGCCCCGACCATCTATATTTTTCAATGATTTCTTTTAAAAGTGCACCAAGTTACAACAAAAAGTTACAACAAATTCAAGGTTGTCACCGCTGTTCAGGGACGTTCACTACGGTCAAAAGTAATTTTTCCAAAGCCGCTTAATTTCAAAGGCAACCGTTCCGATTTGGTGGCCTGGGTTCTGCCTCACGTATGACATTCCGGCTGCGGCTTATTTTGCCTGGGTTTGAGGAGGCGAGAAAAAGCAAAGAGACGTTCATGATGGCAGTGTTGATTCTCGCGCTGGTTTAAACTGGATGTGTCTTCAATTGGCGACAGTCCAACAGATGAGTTCAATTATTTTTGCCCTCTGCCTGATCTTTAGAGCCATCAGAACGCCCCAGCCAATATGACCAGGGCGCAAGACAGGCAAGATCGCTCATAAACGATTCTGGATCTATTTCAGGCCATTCAAGGGTCTTTATGCTGTTATCGTAATTTGGGCAAATACTAGAGATGCCACTTTGCTAATCCTCCATACCGCTTTCTTTTTTGGTTGCACCGTTGTCTGACCCCTATGTTCGAGGATGGCAGGATGGACTTCGTTAACGAATGAGCATCCAGCAGCACCTAAAAATTCATGATGTGTCA
>DASWRJ010000141.1:0-3222 GCA_036403255.1 Verrucomicrobiia bacterium | reverse complement strand
CAGCCCGGTCCTGCGGTGATGCTTGTTCTTTGGCCGGTTCTGCAGGCTCGGGGCTGGTTTGTCGCGCGCGAACACGAAGTTTCCCACTGTCGTGGTCCTTCCCACCGTCCCAGCCCGTCAGAAAAAACCACGCGCCGGTCCCCAAAAGCAATACCAGGCTCAGCGGAAAAAGGAAAACCGGCCAGAGATTCGGCGCCTTCTGATACTCGACGGGCCGCAAGCTTGGATCAGCTTGCGCGGGAACTGACTCCGGCACAGGGCCAGTTTGGCGGGCACGTTTCAGTGCATCATTGATTAAGCTCATGCGTTCATTTTCCCTTCGAGTTCGCGGATCGCCATGCAGACCATGCTGAAATTTATCCTGCTTCGTTGCCTCACAAAACCTGCCAGCAAACATTTGTCGCAAACAGCATTCACCAGGCGCGGAATGCCCTTTGCATAAAGAAACACCCGCCAAAGCGCCGCCCACGTAAAGTATGGCCCCTGCTTCGCTCCCGAAACCGTCATGCGATGTTGCACGTACTGCTCTACTTCGAGACGGTTCAGCGAACGCAGATGATACCGGATCGTGATCCGTTGCCGGAGCTGTCGCAGGCTGGGATCATTTAAGCGTTCCCGCAGTTCCGGTTGCCCCATCAACACGATCTGCAAAAGCTTCCGTTCGTCAGTTTCCAAATTCGAAAGCAGCCGCACTTGCTCGAGCAGCGCATTCGTCAAATCCTGCGCTTCGTCAATGATCAACACCGCCTCGCGTCCACTCGCAGCTTGCGCCAGCAAAAATTTATTAATCTCGGCCACCGTTTCCAGGCGATCCAACCCTTTCACTTCCAGACCAAACTCCATCGCGATGGCTTTGATCAACTGGTCCGCATCCAAAATCGGATTCAGAATCAGCGCCGTCGAAAATTTCTCGCCCAGTTGCTCCAGCAGCGCCCGGCATAATGTCGTCTTGCCCGCGCCCACTTCGCCCGTGATTTGGACAAACCCCTTCCGCTCGCGAATCCCGTAAAGCAAATGATTAAATGCTTCCCGGTGCTTCGCGCTGTAAAAAAGAAACCGTGGATTCGGCGTAATCGTAAACGGCGGTTCTATGAGCCCGTAATAATCCAGGTACACAATTGCTGCTCTAAGCATACACTTTGCCGAAATTGCCTATTGTCAGGCCACAAGACACATATCCAGTTGTAAACCACTACACGACAATCCTTTACAAATACTCAAATGAAACACACTCATGCACCTGGATCGTCCTCCAACTGGATATTTTTGCCTCATTTCAGATTAACTCAGGTCAGAACCGTCCTCTGATATCCTTGCAGCAACTCGGGGCATAAGGCCCACTCTCCCCCAAAGCGATAATACCCAAATCGCATAACTGCCATACTCAAAAATGATTTCCGTTATTGAGCGAAAAAGGCCAAATTTCCCGGGGCAGCGGCCAAACATGCTGCTGAATGGATCTACGAATATGCGTTTGCAAAAAGTTACATGCCTTGCCCTTCTGGGTATTTGCCTGCTCAGCGCCTGCAGTAAATCCGGAAATAGCTCCTCCGCCGCCAATTCCAATAAAATCCGCGTCGGCTACATTGGACTCACCTGTGAAGCGCCCATTTTTACCGCCGTCGAGAAAGGCTTTTTCAAAGATGAAGGCCTCGATGTCTCCCTCGTCAAATGTGAATGGGCCAATTACAAGGATGTCCTCGCTCTGGGCGGTTTCGACATCACCCATCATCTCATCATGTATTTTCTGAAGCCCATCGAGCAGGGCCTCGATGTGAAATTCACCGGCGGCATTCATCGCGGTTGCCTGCGTGTGCAAGCGGGAACGAAAACCAACATCCGCACCATCCAGGATCTGCGCGGCAAGCGCATCGGAGTCCCGGGCATGGGCACCCCGCCTTTTATTTTCGCCACGCGCGTGCTTGGCGCCAACGGCATCGACGCGAAGAAGGAGATTACCTGGCTGGTTTTTCCGGCCGGGGAGTTGGGCCTCGCCCTCGATAAGGGCGAGGTGGATGCCGTCGCGGATTCCGAGCCGATCGGCAGCATGCTCATCGAGCAGGGCAAAGTCCGCAATATCGCCGATCAAGTTGCCGACATGCCTTACAAGGATGAATATTGCTGTGCGGTCATTGTGAATGGAAAATTCTTTGCCGCGAATCCCAAAGCCACTGCCGCCGCCACTCGCGCGCTGCTCAAAGCGGCCAAATGGGTCGAAGCTAATCCTGTGGCCGCAGCTAAACTTTCCGTCGAGAAGAAATATCTCGCCTCAACCGTCGAGCAAAATGCCATTTCCATCTCCCACATTCGCTATGCCCCAAGTGTTTCCGGCGCGCAAACGGCCGTCAAACTCGCCGCCGCCGAAATGCGCCGCTCCGGCATGCTCCTCCCCTCCACCGACGCCGACGACCTCGCCAGGCGCGCGTTCGTCCCCCTTGACGGCGTCACAGACGAATGGCTCAATGCACTGCCTGTTGAAAAAGTGGCCGGCGGTCAAGCGACTAAGGCATGGATGATGTATGCTTACGCGAAGATTCATCCATCCGATCTTTTTTGCGGAATGTGCCTTCCGCTTGCGCCGCCATGAACAATGCCGTGCAAGAATTAAACGACCCGCTCGAGGTGGCTGAACCAGCCGCTGCCAAACCGCGCGCAGCGGAACTCCCATCTCCCTCCGTGCCCTGGCGCTTTCTCCTTGCGCTGCCGCTCGCAGCCCTGGCCGCACTTGGCGTTCACGCGTGGGCGTCGCATAAGCAACTGCCGCCCGAATCTCAACCTTACTTCGTGCTTCTGGTCTCTGTTTTAGTGCTCAGCATGCTGGCAGCCGCCTGCCAGCCATTCTCAGCCTGGCTGCGCAAACGCATGCCGCACTTCTGCCCGCTCTTCGCGGCCGCGCTCGTGTTGCTCGCGATTTGGGAAAGCGTCACTTCCGGTTTGCGCTGGCTGCCCATGCCATATTTCCCAAGCCCCGCCGGCGTGCTCAGGAGCTTGATCGACGATCGCGAATTGCTCTGGGACAGCACATGGCATTCGCTCGTTCTTTTGCTTTCCGGCTATGCCCTCGGCGTCATCGTCGCCCTGGTCACCGGCATCTGCATTGGCTGGTTCGGGCGCGCGCGCTACTGGGGCATGCCCCTCTTAAAAATCCTCGGGCCCATTCCCGCCACGGCCTGGATTCCACTCGCCATGGTCGTTTCGCCAAAAGCCAGTTTCTCCGCTGTC
>DASWRJ010000140.1:0-4530 GCA_036403255.1 Verrucomicrobiia bacterium | reverse complement strand
CATTTTTGCCTGATGGCATAGGCGTTGCTCAAATCGTCGGAAGATTTGGGCTATGATCGGAGCTTTATTCAATCAACCGAACTATGTGGCGACCAAGAAGATGCTGGACGCCACGGTGCTGCGGCATGATGCCATTGCGAGCAATCTCGCCAACCTGGAGACGCCAAATTACAAGCGGCTGGATGTAGCGCCGACTTTTCAAACGGAATTGCGCTCGGCCATGGAAGGCCAAAACTCCAGCCAGCTTGCGGCCATTCAACCCCAAATCGTTCCCGATGCCAACGCGGTTGCAAATGGGTCGGACGGAAATTCGGTGCAGCTCGAGGGAGAATTGATCCAACTCAATAAAAATTTCGTGGAGCATTCGCTTGAGACGCAATTAGTGACGGGGAACCTGCTGAAATTGCGATTGGCGATAACCGGCCGTTCGACTTGATGAATTATGATTGATCTTTTACCTGGCGTGAACAGCACCGCGGGCGCACTCGACGCGGAGCGGGTTCGCATGGACGTGATCTCGCAGAACATCGCGAATGTGAATACGACCCACGGGCCGGACGGGAAGCCATATCAGCGGCAGCACGTGGTCTTTGAGACTGTGCTGCAGCAAGTCCGCGACGGGGTCATGAGCAATGTAACGGAACCGGTGCGGGTGAGTCATATCGCGAAGGACTCACGGCCAGCGAAACTGGTGTATAGCCCGGGTCACCCGGACGCGGATTCTGAGGGAATGGTGGCGATGCCGGACATTAATTTGCACGAGGAGATGGTGGACCTGATTGCGGCCTCGCGAACATTTGAGGCGAATCTGGCGGTGATGAAGAACGCGAAGGCCTTGGCGTTGCAAACATTGACAATTGGCAGGCGAAGCTAAGATTGAATGAACCTCGTCTCCGCCATTCGCCATTATATCTCGCCGCAAATCCAAGGCTTGCCTGGAGCGGAGGCGGGAGGAATGCAGGCCATTCCGCTCAAGGAATTAAAGGAGCTAAAGGAATTACCATCGGTGATTCCGGAAACGGGTGGCGTTGGCGCCGTCGGTGAATCGGGATCGTTCAGCCAGATTTTGGGCCGGGTGGTCGGCGAGGTGAACGACAAACAGACTGCGGCGGGCGCGGCGCTGGAAGGATTGCTCAAAGGGGAGAATGTGTCATTGCACCAGGCGATGATCGCGATGGAGGAAGCGAGCGTTTCGTTTCAACTGATGGTTGAAGTGCGAAACAAGCTGCTTGATTCCTACCAGGAATTAATGCGGATGCAGGTTTAATAATTCATGAATCCATTTAATCAGATAGGCGCGCTGTTGTCCGGAATCTGGAAGCAGCTCGGCGTGAATCAACGCATTAGCATTGTGCTGGCGGCATTGGCGGTGGCCGGAGCGCTGGGCGGAGTGGTGTTTTGGTCGAGCCGGATTGATTACGCTTTGTTGTACGGGAAGCTTGATGACGCGGAAGCGGGCAAGGTAGTGGCGTATTTGGATGAAACCAAAATTGCGCACAAGACCGGGCAGGGCGGCGGGGCGATTTATGTGCCGCGGGACAAGGTCCATTTGGCGCGGATGCAGCTTGCGTCGCGAGGCATTCCCCGCGGCGAAGGGGTTGGTTTTGAGATTTTTGACAAGCCGAACTTTGGGATTTCGGACTTTGTGCAGCGGGCGAATTATTTGCGCGCAGTGCAGGGGGAATTGGCGCGAACGATCAGTCAATTGGATGAAATCGATTCCGCGCGGGTAATGATAGTCATGCCGGAGAACCGATTGCTGGTGGACAATCAGAAAAAGCCGACTGCATCAGTTTTCATTCGAGCCAAGGGCCAGGCAACGCTGCCGCCGTCGGCGGTGAATTCGATTCGATTTTTAGTGGCGAATGCGGTGGAGGGCTTGCAAGCGAATATGGTTTCGGTGGTGGATAACCGCGGCAATGTGCTTTCGGAAAATTCGGAGAACGATTCGATTGGAGGATTGACCTCGAGCCAACTGGCCGCCCGCCGGAACCTCGAGCAGTATCTGGGGAAAAAAGCGGAAGGGATGCTGGAGGCTGTGCTCGGTCCAGGGCAGGCGGTGGTGCGCGTTTCAGCGGAAATCAACCTGGATAGCCTTGTGCGCACGGAAGAAAAATTTGACCCGGATGGCCAGGTGGCGCGGAGCACGACGCTCACGGATGAAACGACGGATACAAGTTCAGCCAGCAGCAGCGGAGGAATACCTGGAATCACGGCGAGCCTCGCGATCGAAACGAATAATGCCGCGCCGTCCAACAGCAGCAAGATGAAGAAGAAGGTCACGAACAGCCAGTATGAGATCAATAAAATTGTAAACAACGTGACGCAATTGGCGGGCGGGGTGAAACGATTGAGTGCGGCCGTGCTGGTGGCGGCGCGATTTGAAGGAACTGGCGAAGCGCGAAAGCTGGCGGCGCGCACACCTGAGGAATTGGAAAAGCTGCGGCGAATTGTGCAGAACGCTTTGGGTATTCAGGTGAACGGCGACACGCGAAAGGACGAGATTACACTTGAGGAAATGCCGTTTACGGAGCCGACCGTAGAGACGGCGCAGCAGGCCAGCACGCTGCAGAAGAAAGAGTTTTGGTGGAACCAGGCGCAGAACTTCATTTACATCGGCCTGGCTGGCGTGGTGTTGATTATTTTTTGGAGGCTATTGAAAAAAACCAGTGCGACGGAAATCCCGGCCGAGTTTGCAACCATGGCGCAAAACACGAATGGAGCAACTTCAACCAGACGGGGGCAATTTGATGCCAGCAGCATGGCAGGACGCGGCGGCGGAGTGGGTGCCAACCAGGGAGTGGTGACGGTGGACACATTGAACCAGCTCGTGCGTGAGAACCCAGCGAACGTCACGCAGGCGCTGCAGAATTGGTTAACGCAAAACTCCGCGAACTAATATGGCCTCGATTGCCGAACTTACGTCCGCACCTCCCAAGCTCGATGTCTCGAAGATGTCGAAGGTGCAGAAGCTGGCCGCATTGTTGATTATCCTGGGGCCGGAAAGCGCCGCACAAATCTTGCGAACGCTGGAGTCACGGGAGCTGGAAACGGTCTCAGCAGAGATGGCGAATCTGCCTGTGATCACGCAGGAGGTCAGGAGCGATATTTTGCGCGAGATGTCGGAAGTGGCATTGACCGCGGGGACGTCGCTGCGTGGCGGAGTGGGTTTCGCGCAAACGGCTTTGGAAAAGGCCGTCGGGAGCTCGAAAGCGACCGCCATCATGAACCGGGTCTCCACGACGACTGGCAATGGGCCGGCGCATCGATTGGCGGACCAGGAAGTCCGGCCGGTGTTTAACGCGATCAAAGAGGAACACCCACAAACGATCGCGTTGGTGACGAGTTTTTTTACCCCCGCGAAAGCATCAGAGTTGCTGGGGTTTCTTAAACCGGAATTGCGGGACCAGGCAGTGGAGCGCCTCGCGACTTTGGGCGCCACTCCGCTGGAAGTGGTGGAGATCGTGGTCGAGTCGGTGATGCGAAAATTGCAAGGGCGGACCGGACGGGCTTTGAATCAGACTGGGGGAGTAAAATCCGCCGCCGACTTGCTGAACGCCATGAACAAGACCACAAGCAAGTCGATTTTGAGCACGTTGGAAGAACGGAATGCGGAATTAGGGCAGGCGATTCGCCAAAAAATGCTGTTGTTTACCGATTTGGCCAAGATGGATGCGGCGTCCTTGCAGAAAGTGATGCGAGAAGTGGATATGCGCGACCTGGCGCTGGCGCTGAAAAAGGCCGACGAGATTGTAAAAGCCGCGCTGCTCACAGGCATTTCCAAGCGCGCTGCTGAAACAGTGAACGAGGAAATTGCATTTATGGGATCGGTGAAGCTCAAGGAAATTGATGCCGCGCAAATGCGCATCATCGAAATTGTGCGTCGATTGGAAGGGGAAGGAGAAATTGATTTGGAATCCATACACCAACCGCAAGCTGCCGCAGCCGCATGAGCACGCATATTATACAATTCAACCAGCCGCTGCGTGAGGTGCAATTGGCAAGTAAGAGCGCGCCTGGGACGATTCAAGCGGAGCCCAAGATGGAGCAACGCGAGCAATCAGCTTATGAGCGAGGGTTGCGCGAGGGCCAGCAACGGTTAAGCGCGCAGTTGCTGCAACAGCGCGCTGATTTGACGAATTTAGAACGCGGTCTGCTGGAATCGCTGCGGCAAGCCGTGCCGCGGGTGATGCAGGAATGCGAAAAGGCCCTGGCGGAACTGGCGCTGGAAATTGCGCGCAAGCTGGTCGGTGGATTGCCCGTTTCGGCGGAGATGGTGGAAGCAGTGGTCCAGGAGGCCCTGGCGGACACGGAGGATTGCACGGAATATAACGTGCATTTGAATCCGGAGGATTTTCAGCTCCTGGAGCGATTGCAATCGCCGCTGCTGACGACCGCGCCCGCACGGGAGCGTTTGCATTTCCACCAGACGACGGAGGTATCGCGCGGGGGCTGCATCGTGAAAACAAAATTTGGGACGGTGGATGCACGGCGCGAAACCAAAGTTGAGGTTTTGCAGAAGTCACTCGC
>DASWRJ010000139.1:0-6470 GCA_036403255.1 Verrucomicrobiia bacterium | reverse complement strand
GGTGGCCGAGTATTATTTTTTCGAGGAGTTCCGTTCCCGCTTCAATACCGTTTCCGTGGATTACCTCATGTATTATCATGAAGTCTTCGTAAACATTTGGGAATTTTATCCAGTCACTCAGGCGGCCATTGCCTGTTTGCTCGCAGGCGCTGCGATCACTTACGCTGGCTTAAAATTTAGCCAGGGCCTTTGGCAAATGCCCGTGCCAGCCAGGAGGCGCCTAAGCCTCTTCGCAGGCGCACTGGTGTTCGTGGCGCTGCTTTCAAGTTCCATGGGTTTGAAAGGTCCGCGTTTCAGCCAGGATCGAATGCTCAACGAGTATGCGAATAATGGCGCCCTGGCTTTTGTCGCTGCCGCGTGGACACACAATCTCGAATACAGCGCTTTTTACAAAACTATTCCGCTGGATGAGGCCTATCAACGCAGCCGCAAGTTGCTCGCGGATACAAACCTTACTTTTGTAGGGATCGAGCGTGAGTTGAAACGCAATATAACCGGCGATGCCAATCGCCCGAAATTGAATGTCGTTCTCTTCCTGGAAGAAAGTCTCGGCTCGGAATTCTGGGGTTCACTGGGTCGGAAGGAAGCGACTTGCACCCCGGTCATGGACAAGCTGGCCCTGGAGGAAGGATTATTTTTTACGAACATCTATGCCTCTGGAAACCGGACGGTGCGCGGCTTTGAAGGCGTATTATCTTCCTTTCCTCCGCTGCCCGGGGACTCAATCGTCAAGCGGGACATGTCAGAAAATGTCGAAACAATCGCCCGCATTTTAAAGCGGGATAGTTACAACACACTGTTCGTTTATGGCGGGCGTGGCTTTCTCGACGGTATGCGCTCCTTTGCCGTGGACAACGGTTACGATCGTTTCATCGAGCAAAAACATTTTGAGAAACCAACCTTCACGTCTGCCTGGGGCGTCTGCGATGAAGATATTTATAATCGGACGTTGGCCGAGTTGCGGGACTTAGCAGCGCAAGGAAAACCCTTTTTCACAACGATTCTCTCCGTCTCCAATCACAAGCCATACACTTATCCAGCGGGAAGGATTCCGGAAGATCCGAATGAAAAAAAGCGCGAGAATGCCGTGAAATATTCGGATTTCGCGTTGGGCCAATTCTTTAAAGGCGCTAAAAGGGAGCCTTACTGGACCAATACCATTTTCGTCGTGGTGGCCGATCACGGCGCGCGGGTGTATGGTTCCCTGAGCATTCCGATTGGCTCGTATGAGATTCCGCTGGTCATTCTGGGGCCCGCGGTTGTGAAGCAACCAATTAAATATGGCATGCTCGGCGGCTCTCTGGATGTGGCCCCGACCGTCCTCGGACTCCTCGGGCGACCCTACGAGAGTTTATTTTTCGGGCGTGATTTGCTGCATGGGAGTCCAGACCGCCAACGCATTTTCATAAATCACAATCGTGATATTGGCATGATGGCCCACGAGCAGATGGTCGTGCTCGGCTTGCGTAAAGGCGTCGAATATTATCAGGGCAATCCAAAGGTGGAGTTAAAGGCCCTGGCCCAGCCTCGCCCCGAAGATTTGGATATGGAGCGCGACACGGAAGCTTTGTATCAGGTGGCGGACGATCTCTACACACATCGACGCTACCATCTCGATCCAAAATAATTGAGCCGCTTACGTGCGCAGGTGCGCTCCGCGATCTACTTCGGCAATGAGTTTGCGATGGCCCTTCCGGCGAGCCATCCCGTGGTCCATGCGGCTTGAAAATTGAAGCCGCCGGTAATGGCATCCACATCGAGTAGTTCGCCGGCAAAATACAGACCAGGACAGACTCGGCTCTCCATGGTCTTGAAATTGACTTCCTTCAAAGAAACTCCGCCACACGTGACGAATTCTTCTTTATTGAGGCTCTTGCCAATAACTTGAAATTCCGTTTGCGATAATTGCTGAACAAGGGCCTGGAGATTCGCTTTCGATAAACTTGACCAGCGCGCCTCGGCTTTCAAACCAGCCGCAACCGTGAGCTTTTCCCAGAGTCTGGCCGGTACACCTGGAAATGGCGCATTGGAAAGGTACCGCGCTGAATGCGCAATGCGATGGCTCGTCAAAGTGCTTAAAAGCTCTTCCGGTCCATATTGTGGCAGCCAGTTTATTCGGAGCGGAAATTGATAATTCGTCGCATGCAATTTGCGTGCGGCCCAAGCCGATAAGCGAAGTATGGCCGGTCCGCTCAACCCCCAATGCGTCACCAGTATCGGCCCCTTCGCTTTCAGGCCCATCCCGGGAACTGAAGCCTCAGCGGAATCAACTGTTACTCCTGGAATTTCCCTGAGCAATGGACACTCGATATGAAAGGTGAAGAGAGACGGGACTGGCGAAATTAAGCTGTGGCCCAGAGACTCCGCCACAGCTCCCGCGGCTGGAGTCCGGCAACCGCAGGTTGCCATGAGCAAGCGCTCACACTCGCGTTTCTCGCCATTTTGCAGAGAGAGAATAAAGCCTTCTTCCGCCTTGTGCTCGACTTTGTCCACGCCGCAATTGAGCACGAGTTTTATTCCCAATGTCTTCGCCGCTTGCAGCAGGCAGTTAATGATGGTTTCCGAGGAATCGGTAGTTGGAAACATCCGTCCATCTGCTTCCGTTTTCAGCTTCACGCCATGCGCTTCAAACCACTCGATTGTATCTGTCGCCGAAAACTTTTGAAAAGGTGAGATCAACTCGTGTTCGCCTCTGGGGTAATTCGCGCTGAGTTCACGCGGCTCAAAGCACGCGTGTGTCACATTACAACGGCCACCGCCAGAAATACGCACTTTGCTGAGAAACTGCGACGTCTTTTCGAGAATTTGGATCTCTGTCCCCTTCGGCGCGGATTCAGCGCAGGTGATGGCCCCGAAAAAACCAGCCGCGCCGCCACCCACGATGATCACCCGGCGCGGCATGATGTCTCATGTCTCTACTGGAAGACTCGCCAGAGACACGCGCGGATTGGTTTGTGCAAAATAATTTGCCGACCACTCATTAGTGAATAGAACGACTGGATTTTGTTTGATGTCGAAAGCAAGCCGCGATCCGGTCGGCAGCGAAAGGCCATCCAACTCCGGCTCTTTCAAGCCCGGCAACCAGCGCACCACATTCCAGGGCGCTTGCTCCAGGCGCGAGGGTGCTCCGTATTCGCTCTCGAGCCGATATTGCACCACTTCAAATTGCAGGGGCCCGACCGCAGCCAGCAGTGGCGTTTTGGACGCGGTATCCTTTAGATGCAAAACCTGAATCACACCTTCCTGGAGCAATTGATCCAGGCCTTGCCTGAATTGTTTGAACTTGGCTGTATTTGGGTTGTGGATGTAAGCGAAAGTTTCAGGAGTGAACCTTGGGATCTCGTTATACACGATTTTTGGATCGGTCGTGAGAGTGTCACCAATACCAAACTCCGCATGCCCAACCAGCCCGATTATGTCTCCCGGAAATGCTTCATCCACGGTTTCGCGTTCGTTGGCGAAAAGTTTGTGCGAGCTGGATAGCCGGATTTTCTTTGCCGTGCGTGAGTGAATCACAGACATGTCGCGCTCGAATTTTCCACTGCAAACGCGCAGAAAAGCAATGCGATCCCGGTGTTTGGGGTCCATGTTCGCCTGAATCTTGAAAATGAATCCCGAGAACGCCTCCTGGGCAGCGGGAATGATCTCGCCATTGACACGCCTTGCTCTGGGCGGTGGCGAATTCTGCAAAAATCCATCGAGCAATAATTGTACGCCGAAGTTGTTGATTCCACTTCCAAAAAACACGGGCGTCACTTCACCGGCCAGTACCGTCTCGGGATCAAATTCCGCCCCAGCCAAATCCAGCATCCCGAGTTCTTCGGCAACCTTATGGTAAATTGAATCCTCCACCTGCTCGCGAATAAATGTATCTGAAAAATCGCCAGTCGAAACCGGCGCGCGAAATTGTCCGCCCACTGTCCGCTCGAACAAATGGACCTGCCGCGCGCGCCGGTCGTAAACGCCTTTAAAATCGCTCCCGGTCCCGATTGGCCAATTCACCGGGAATGCACCAATGCCCAATACACGTTCTACTTCATCCAAGAGGGACAGCGGATCGCGCGTAGGCCGATCGCATTTGTTCATGAAGGTGAAGATCGGCACTCCGCGTTGCCGGCAAACTTCGAATAATTTGCGCGTCTGCGCTTCGATCCCTTTGCCGGCGTCGATTACCATGATCACCGAGTCCACCGCAGTCAGCACGCGATAGGTGTCCTCGGAAAAATCTTTATGGCCCGGGGTATCGAGCAAATTGATATAAAACCCGTTGTAATCGAATTGCAGCACCGTGGAACTAATCGAAATGCCGCGCTTGCGCTCAAGCTCCATCCAATCCGACGTCGAAGCACGCTGATTTTTCCGCGCCGTGACCGACCCGGCAAGTTGCACCGCTCCACCATATAGCAGCAGCTTTTCCGTCAGCGTGGTTTTGCCCGCGTCCGGATGCGAAATAATGGCGAACGTGCGTCGTTTCTGGATCTCTTGCTCGATATTCAAAGGCGGAAAAAATAGCACGAATCCAGCCAAGGACAAGGGGAGAACTGGGAAAAGCGCGAGGACAACAGCCAAAAACAGCGCCAGCGCAGGTAAAGTGTGACCGAGTGCTGGCTTGAGTTGCCCCAGCGAATCGGCAAACTCGCGCGCGAATGTCTCTCGTGGAAGCGCTCACCTTGGCCGCGGCCGCTGGCGCGGCTGGCGTTGTGAATGCCGTCGCAGGCGGCGGAACGATGATCACATTCCCCAGCCTTTTGTTTTTTGGCACGCCTGGCATTGTCGCCAACGCCACCAGCACACTGGCTCTGGTCATCGGCACCTCCAGCAGCATTTACGCTTTTCGCAAACAACTGGCTGCGGTGAAACCTTGGCTCAAACGCTTTGTCCCGATCAGTCTGCTTGGCGGCTTGGTTGGCAGCATTTTGCTTACGCATACCCAGGAAAAAGTTTTCGCCAAACTCGTTCCCTTTCTGCTTCTCTTCGCGACCATTCTCTTTTTGCTCCAGGGCTTTTTTCGCAAGCTGAGTCAGCCTAAGGATCCAGCCGAGGAACAAATCCTGCATGGTCCAGCCTTGGCGGGAGCCATTGTATTCCAATTCTTTGTCTCGGTTTATGGCGGTTATTTCGGGGCTGGCATTGGCATTTTAATGCTCGCCTCCTTCGGCATTCTGGGCCTGCGCGACATCCATGAAATGAACGCCATCAAAAATCTGGTCGGCTCACTCATCAACCAGGTCGCTGCCATTTATTTCATCTTTGCCGGGCTCATCGATTGGCCAAAGGCCGGTGTTATGACTTTGGGCGCGTTGATTGGATATTTTTTGGGAGCGCATTATTCCCAGCGCATCTCCCAAAAGCGCGTGCGCCAGATTATCACCGCAGTGGGCTTTACCATCTCGGCCGTGCTGTTTTACCAGCAATTCGCGCGCAAGATTTTCTGATCATTAAGGCTTTCTGCTTGCCGGAAGGTACTTCATTTTGCGCAGCCACTCTTCGCACAGCCCAGGCCAATTCGTGACTGCTCCGCCATAAACCCCCAGTCCAAACCCATGCCCGCCCTTTTCAAACATATGCAATACGCAGGGCACACCAGCGCGCTCATAAGCCGCTTTGAATTGAAAGCTGTTCGTCGGCCTCGCCGTGCGATCGTCCGCCGCATGCACAATAAATGCAGGCGGCGTGGCAGCAGTTACGTGGTCTTCATTTGAATATTCAGCGATCATGGCTTCTTCGGGCGTTTCGCCCAGGAGCATCTCCCGGCTGGCCGCATGCCGATACGGATCCTTCATTGTGATTAGCGGATAGACAAGCACCACAAAGTTCGGGCGCGAACTGAACTGCTCCACGTTGTCCCTGGCTTTCGCTTTTCCAGTGTCGAAATGCGTCGCCAGTGTGCTCGCCAGATGCCCACCGGCGGAAAATCCCATAATCCCGAGTTTCGCCGGATCGATGTTCCATTCCCCCGCCTTTGCTCGCGTCAGGCGAATTGCGCGCGCCGCATCAAGCATCGGGAGCGGCGTTTTCCTTCCAGTCTCTTCATAATTTGGCAGCCGATATTTCAACACCAGCCCTGCCACACCAATTTGATTCAGCCATCTGGCGATGTCATGACCTTCCTTATCGATGGCGAGCCGTCCATATCCGCCACCAGGACAAATAATAATTGCTGGTGATGGCGAGTTCGAATTTCCAGCCAGGTACACAGTCAATGTCGGCTCAGCCACCGAGAGCACCACGCGATCTGGCTTCGCCGGATCCTTACTGCGATTTTGCACTTTTTCCACAGCACCGGCCTTTTCGATTTTACCCGGTGGCCAGATTGGAAATTCCAATGGCTCAGCAGAAACTAACTTCTGCTCCATGAATGCGCAAAGACTCAGGATCAGCAGTATGCAAAAGCTTCGCAAAATAACTTTCCTGCTGATCATTGTGGCGCTCGGTCCGTAATGTAATAGCCGACCATGTAACAAATAAAA
>DASWRJ010000138.1:0-2827 GCA_036403255.1 Verrucomicrobiia bacterium | reverse complement strand
GTTTATTTTCGCGAAAGCTTTCGCGCAGCCACTGGTCGAGAATGAAAACGCTCTTTACGCCGACGCGATCGGGATTCGGGCGGAGGAGGTCGGCCCATTTGTTGGCCCAATAATCGCCATGCGCGGGGTCATCAAGTATGTGCCCGATTAGCTTCTGGCGCTTGTTCGGGTCGGAATCCGCGAGGAAACTTTTGGCTTCCTCAATGGTGGGCAGCGTGCCGATGGCATCCAACTTCGCGCGACGCAGAAATTCGGCGTCAGTGCAGGTATCGGATGGAAACAACCCCAAGCGCTGAAATTGCGAGTAAGCCAGCTCATCAATGAAATTGTTGCGAGCGAGCTTGGCGTATCTTGCTTCGGGCAAGGTGCGGTCAGCGGGGATTAATATATGCGAGTCGGCCACCAGCCCCATATAACGCGCCACAATCACGCCCTGGCCGGAAAGCGAGCCGATTGTGACCTGACCATGCTCATCCACTTTGGCAATTTCTTTGTCGTTCGAATCAAACCCGGCGAGCCGCGTGACATCGCGCACTGTGCCGTCCGAATAATGCGCCTGCACCGCGAGCTTCTGGCGCGAATTCTTTTTATAACGCTGCTCTTTGGGCGTGACCGCCAGGCCATCCAGCACCGGTTCATCGGCGTTGGTGTAAACCATGCCATCACGAATCCAGCAAACGATCAGTTGGTAAGTCTCGGAACCCCTTTCAAAGCGCACACCGCCTTCGTGTGGAATCGCGGTGGTCGGTTTTTTGATGATGAGACTTTCCTCCGGCGCGGCGGGAAAGATGCGGCGACCGCGGGCGTCGTTGACGATCCTCGCGTAATCGGATTTTGGATCGTAGGAAAAAACGGACAGCTTGAAACCGTTTTGGCCTTCAGGCTTCGCGTGGCAGGCGCCGGCATTGCAACCGACTTTGCTCAGTGCCGGAAGCACATCGCGAATGAAGCTGACACGCTCGGCGGCGCGTTTCGATTTGGTTGGTTTTCCCTTTGCAATTTCTTTCGCAGACGCGGATTCAAAGGCGGTTAATTTGTCCAGAATTCTACCCTCGCTGTTGCAGATAAAGACTGTGCCGCTTTGCGTGCCCGCAAAAATCGTTTTGCCGTCGGAGGCGGCGTCGAGGGAAGTGACCGTGTCCGGAAGCTCGACGATTTTTCGTTCATCACCAGAGCCTGAGCTTTGCTCGCCATTATGCCGCTTGAGATTTGCATAACTAAAAAGCGCGCCCGATTCTTCAGCGGCAAAAACGACTTTGCTATCATTGCGCCAAACTGCGGCAGTGACGGTCACGAGATGATTGCCCAGCGTGCCGATTCGCTCGCGCGTTTTGATGTCCCAGACTTTGAGCTGCTTATCCACGCCGCAGCTTATCACCTGCGTGGCGTTTGTATTAAAGGCGACGCCGAGAACCTGGGTCGTATGCCCTTCGAGTTGCGCGATTTCCTTGTGCGAGGCGATTTCCCAGACTTTGATCAATTTATCGCCGCTCGCCGTGGCCAGAAATTTTCCGTCGCTGCTCAGATCAATCGCGTAGATGGCATCATTATGCGCGCGCCAGGAAGTGACTTTTCCATCGGGCAAACTGACGATGCGAATGAAACCGGCCTGGCCAGCAAGGCTGTCGGCGAAGACGACGGAATTGCTGTCCGGTGAAAATTCGATTGCTGTGACGATGCCAGCAATGGCGTTGGTGATGGTGATGTGTGGCTTCGCAGATTCCGCGTCCCATAACACTAATTTGCGAAATGCGCCCGAAGCGAGCCAGCGGCCATCGGGACTCCAGGCGAGAGATTGAATTGCGTCGGGATGCGCTGCGATTTGGGAGAGGAGAGAGGAGTTCGTGCCACCGACCTTATGCAGAAAGATTTCGCCACCGCGAGCAACGGCGAGCTTCTTTCCATCAGGCGAGAGCTTGGTTGCGAGTGCTGGATGATAGCCGGCCGGGAGGGTCGCGAGCTTAACAGGCTCGAACGTGATCTCATCTTCGGCAAAAGCTTTGGCGTCCCAGGCCGAGCCGCTTTTGATCCAGGCCCGGAGCGTTTGGATTTGCTTTTCCGAGAGCTGCTTCTTGGGCGGCATGTGCGGGTCAGCGTCTTTGTTGACAGCGGAAATGAGTTTGCTCTTTTCAGGTTTGTTTGGAGTAACAACTGGTCCGTCTTCACCGCCCCTGAGCATGGCTTCACGCGAGGTGAGGTCGAGGCCGGCTTTCTTTTTTTCCGAGTTATGGCAAGTGGCGCATTCGGTTTTGAGAAGGCGCATGGCCTGGGGAGTTATTCCCGCGGCTTGAGATTTTGAGGCAGCTTCGGCTGACCAAGCCACAGCGCCGTTCATGAACAAAAAAATCAGAGAAATCAGCACCCACCCATTCATGGGGAGGTTTTGCTTCGCAATGACAGAATGTTGGGCTGCAGTCATTCGTGATGGTGTTGAACAGACGAAGAAGGAGGGGGAGTTATTCTGGATTTGCGCTTTTAAAGGCTTTCAGCATATCGATTGCATTCGCATAGCGTTCTTGCAAAGTGCGGGCGCAGGCGCGCTCGATGATTCGCTTGAGGCCTTCGACTTTCGACTCTTCCGAGGCAACCACGCACGCCGCCAATTCATTTAAGACTTTGCCCAAACTAAAGACATCCGCTCCCGGTGTGCCCGGCCCTTCGGGTGGGATGTAGCCCTCCGTGCCGACGAATGACTTGGTTTCATCCGCGCCTGCGACAAGACCGATGTCAGCGAGTTTAGGCTGGCCGCCGACGAAGATGATATTGGAGGGCTTGATATCGCGGTGGAGAAGACCTTGTTGATGGAGGAAAGAGAGCGCGGAGGTCA
>DASWRJ010000137.1:0-2506 GCA_036403255.1 Verrucomicrobiia bacterium | reverse complement strand
ACGCGTTTCAATTCTCTCGGCAATCTGCTGGCCAGCCAGTATAAATCCATCTTCAACCCGGTCAGCGCCTGGCCCAATTCATCGTGCACTTGCCGCGAAATGCGGATGCGCTCATCTTCCCGCACATACTGCAAATAAACCGAGAGCGCTCGGAGTTGCTCGTGAGATTTGCGCAGCTTTTCTTCGGCGCGCCGGCGTTCGACTCGTTCTTCTTTCTCGCGCAAGGCCCTCATCACCGCCGGAACAAGGCGAGAGAGCCGATTTTTTAGAACGTAATCGGTTGCGCCGCTCTTTAACATTTCGATTACAACCTCTTCCCCGAGCGTGCCGGTCACAAAAATAAAAGGAATCTCGGGGAATTGCTCGCGCGCTGAGTTCAAGGCTGAAAGCCCATCAAAAGTGGGCAGAGAATAATCCAGGAGAATCAAGTCCGGCGTATTCGCTTCCATCTCCCGAAAGAAAGCCGCTTTGGATTCCACTCGTTGCAGCGAGAAGCTTAATCCGCCATTTCGCAATGCGTAGCGAATCAATTCGGCGTCGGCCGCGTTATCTTCGAGGAGCAAAATGCGTATATCTTTTCTCACTTCAACTTCCCGGCTGGGCGAAAGTGCATAAATCAGCCGCTTTCGCCCAAGAACCGCCTAATTCACCCATGAATTCCTTTTAGGCGATAATCTAACATTGCACTCTGGGGCAGGACTGCCTACGGGTCAAATCCCTGCCATTTTCAGTAAGGGCGAACTTAAGAAAACCCGGCTGGTTGCTTGGGAAGCATGAAATGAAAGACCGCTCCCTTGTCCAATTCCCCTTCCGCCCAGACCCGGCCATCGTGGCGCTGGATAATCCGGCGCACATTTGCCAGCCCGATGCCGGTCCCTTCGAATTCGGCAGCCCCGTGCAGCCTTTGGAACACGCCGAAGAGTTTGTCCGAAAACTGCATGTCAAAGCCGATGCCGTTATCCCGAATGAAATACTCCACTTCAGCGTCGGTCTCGCTGGCGCCTATTTCTATCCTCGCCACAGGCCGTGTGCGGGTGTATTTGAGCGCGTTCGAAAGGAGATTAAACCAAACCTGCCGAATTAATGCCGGATCGGCTACGACTGGCGGAAGGTCAGCAATTTTCCATTCGATTTGGCGTCCGTCAGTATCAAAACTCAAGTCGTGCAGCACAGACTTCACAATTTGGCTCGTGTCCACTCGTGTCAGCCGCATGGCCGCGCGTCCCATTCTGGAGAAGGCCAGCAGCGCATCGATCAGGCGCCCCATGTGCTTGGTGGCGTCTGTAATGATGTTGAGATATTCAAGGCTTACGGGATCAAGTTGCGCTGCTGCCCGATGGCGAAGCATGTCTGCAAAGCCATCAATGTGCCTGAGGGGGGCGCGCAGATCGTGTGAAACCGAATAACTGAACGTCTCGAGCTCCCGGTTGGCATTCTCTAATTGAGAGGTCCTTTCGCGCACTCGATTCTCCAGGGACTGGTTCAAGCGCTTGACTTCCTCTTGTGCCACTTTCTGAATCGTCATGTCATGAGCGACTTTGGCAATCCCGCAAAGTTTGCCTTCCTCATCGCGCAATGCCGTCAACAAAAGATTGGCCCAGTATTGAGTGCCATCTTTCCTTAACTGCCAAAGCTCCTCCTGCACGCGGCCAAATTTCTTGGCCCGGCCCAATATCTCGCGCGGCCTGCCGCTCTGCTGATCTTCTGGCACGAAAAAGCGGCTAAAATGCTCCCCGATGATTTCCTCAGCCTTGTAACCCTCGATCCGTTGGGCGCCCGTGTTCCAGGTGGTTACATTCCCATTGAGATCAAGCATGTATATTGCGTAATCCTCAACGCCTTCGAGCAGCATCCGCATGCGTTCTTCGCTCACTCGCAAACGCGCCATGGCCTCGTGCAACTCGGCTTCGCGCTGTTTGCGGCGGGTGATGTCCCGGGCAATGACCTGGACGCCGGGTTGGCCTTGCACGGTGAGTGGCGCGGACGCGACCTCCACGTCAACGGGCGACCCATCCAGGCGCAGCCATTTTTGCTCCATAAAGGGGTTAGCTAAACGGTCTTGCATCACCCGTGCGACGCGCTGACCAGCAGCCTGCCGGTAATCCGGATGGACAACTTTCGCGACGGTAAGACCGACAAGTTCTTCCCGATTTTTTGCGCCGAAAATCGCCAGGCCCGCGCGGTTTACAAATGCCACTTTGGAATCCACCATCACCAGCACAGCGTCTGGGGACATCTCCACCATGGTGTGATAGCGCTCCTCACTTTCACGAAGTGATTGGCGCATTCGCTGGCGTTCCGAGCGTTGGTCCGCTTCCTCGAGGGCATGCCGCAGCGCGGGCACCAGGCGCGTTGAGATTTGGCTTTTTAGCACGTAATCAGCCGCGCCGTGCTTTAGCCATTCCAGCGCTGATTCCCAATACAGCGATTCCGCCACAAAGATAAATGGAATTTCTGGACATCTCTCCCGGGCCAGTTCAAGCGCCGCGAAACCATCAAAATTGGG
>DASWRJ010000136.1:0-10633 GCA_036403255.1 Verrucomicrobiia bacterium | reverse complement strand
ATGAAGGGATTCGGTGGCACCGGTAGTGTTGCAGTTATGGCTTGGTTTCCGGTGGTGAGCATGTTTCTAAGCAGCTTACTATTCATTGGGAAAGATGTGGGCTTTATTTTGTGGTCCCGGAAAAAACTTTATTCCGAGCATGAATACTCTGGCTTTGCGGCTACGGCGAAAGGGTCAATTGCCACAATGCTACCTGTTAGGAGGACATAACTCGAATCACGAAGCAGAAGATATAGCCGGAAGCTCCCGAGAGCTGGTCGCGAGTTAATAAGCCGCAAACTGGCGGGAGTCTCATGAAAATAATTTTCCATTAAAGCATTTTTAGGTATTGGCCGATGCTTCCCATTGAAAGGCTTGTAACACGGTTACAAGCAGCTTTCTCGGGCAGGCAATTGGCCTGCAAGTCGAAGGCACGTTCGAACTACGCGCTCCCGGAGCGCTGGTTCGGACGTGCCTTTTTTGTTTTGTGGAACAAATGAAAAGTCAAATGTCGAAAAATTCACGCACTGGATGCGAAAAGTGCATGGCCTGGAACGAAAAAAAATCAGGCCTGCGGAGAGCCAGGCAGGGCGTCGGTGCAGTGCTCGCTTCATTAATTCTATCGAATTTGCCGGCGGCAGAGCCGCAAAAGAATTCCGTGGCGGACATGAGCATTGAGCAGTTGCTCAATGAGTCAATTACCTCGGTATCCAAAAAGGAGACAAAGTTGAACGATGCCCCGGCAGCCGTGACGGTTATTACGCAGGAAGACATTCGGCGGTCGGGGCTGAATTCGGTTCCCGAGCTATTGAGGCTGGTTCCAGGGATGGAAGTGGCGCGTGTCAGCGGAAGCGAGTGGGCGGTGAGCGCACGCGGATTTAATAATGAATTTGCGAACAAGCTGCTGGTGCTGGTGGATGGGCGAAGCGTCTATACACCTTCCTTTGGCGGCGTGCATTGGGACTCACAGGACTTGGTGCTCGAGGATTTGGAACGTATCGAAGTGATTCGCGGGCCGGGAGCGACCTTGTGGGGCGCCAATGCCGTGAACGGGGTAATCAACATCATCACCAAAAGCGCAAAGGAAACGCAAGGCTGGCTGGTCTCGACGACTGGCGGGACGGAAGATCAACCAGGCACAAGCGTTCGCTACGGCGTACAAGTTGCAACCAATCTCTATCTGCGCACCTATGTCAAATACTTCAACCGCGACAGTCTGGTCAATTCTTCCGGTGGTGACGCAGCCGATAATTGGAATGCGGCACGTGGTGGCCTGCGACTGGATTGGGAGCCGACCCAGAGGAACACGTTCACGCTCCAAGGAGATTATTACAATCTGCGCGCGGGGCAGACGGTTACGGATGTGAGCCTGGGGCCGCCGTTCTCCAGGCAAAATGATATTACCGCTCAGAGCTATGGCGGGAATTTACTGGGCAGATGGACACACAACAACGCCGAAGGATCGCAATTTACCTTCCAATCTTATTACGATTTTTTCGAGCATCAGGATGGCAGAAATAAGGAGTACCGCGACACTTTCGATATTGATGCGCAGCACCACTTTGCCCTCGGGCAACGCAATGACGTAGTTTACGGAGCCGGGTACCGTTTCACGAGCGATCGGCTGCCGGCTGCGTTTTTCGCCACCCTAACTCCGGAGCGAAGAAACGATCAAATTTACAGCGGGTTTCTGCAGGATGAGATCACGCTTGTCCATGAGCGGCTGCGCCTGACGCTCGGCTCGAAAGTTGAACACAACGAGCGCAGCGGAATGGAGTACGAGCCGAGCGCCCGGTTGCTCTGGACCCCAAGCGAGAAACAAAGCGTTTGGGCCTCAATATCGAGGGCAGCGCGGACACCAACTCGCGCGGACCAGGATGCGCGAGTGAACCTCGCCGCCTTTCAACTTTCGCCATTTGCGCCCGCCATGCTGGTGAGTTCCTTTGGAAATCCCCAAGCAACATCCGAAAAATTGCTCGCTTACGAATTAGGCTACCGAATTGAACCCGCCAAAAATCTGTCTCTGGATATTGCGACTTTCTACAATTCGTATAGGAATCTCATCGCCTATGAGGCGCTGCCCACCGCTTTTGAGCTTACGCCTCCGCCGCCGCATTTGCTGGTGAGTTCGAGCCAGGCGGAAAACTCCAATTCCGCCGAAACCTATGGCGCGGAAATATCCGTGCAATGGCGCGTGAGCGAGAACTGGAAATTAATGGGGAGCTATTCACTGTTTCAGGCTAATCTTTATCCTGACCGGCAAGGGGCGGCATCGAATCCGCAGCAACAATTTCAAATCCGTTCTTACGTTAATTTGTCTCGCACGGTCGAGTTGAATAGCGCTCTTTACTATGTGGACCGGATTATCACAGATGCTGGCGCGCGCTTCCCATCCTATTTTCGATTTGACACCGGGTTGACGTGGCATCCAACCAGTTCTCTCGAAATCGCAGTGTGGGGGCAGAATTTGTTCCAGAGCCGCCACGGTGAATTTGGCAGCTACCAGACGTCCACGATCACGGAAATTCCTCGCGGGGTATTTGGAAAGGTAACATGGCAATTTTAATCACCGGAATTGTCAAAATTGAAACCTCCGCGCTACAGATGTGTTAGGTTTCAGCCGATAGAACATTCGGAAGGTCTGCAATTCGGTTGCAGGCAGCTTTCTCGGGCAGGCAAGTGGCCTGCAAGTCGAAGGCACGATCGAATCATTCGCTCCAGGAGCGCTGATTCGGCCGTGCCTTTTTTGTTTTGGCAGACAGTAAAATGAAAAGCGCAACTGACGCAGAAATGATGACTCGCCGCCCGGGCCTGCTCCGGAGAGTTTCCCGCCTTCTCGTTCGGGGCCTGCGATTGGCCGTCGAAAGAATGGTGCTTCAGTGCCTAATAGCGGGGCACATCGTGTTTTTAGCCTTTTTTGCGCAGGCGAATGAGACAAATAAAAATGCTTTTGCCGACCTCAGCATCGAGCAGTTGATGAATGAATCAGTTACCTCAGTTTCAAAAAAGGAGACAAAGCTGGCGGATTCTCCAGCCGCCATTTCAGTGCTCACGCAAGATGACATACGGCGGCTCGGCGTCGCGAGCCTGCCCGAGGCGTTGCGCGGTGTGCCGGGATTGGATGTGGCCAGGATTAACGGGCATACCTGGGCCATCAGCGCACGCGGTTTCCAAAGCCAATTCGGGACCAAGCTCCTGGTCATGATCGATGGGCGAAGCGTTTATCAATCGAGCTTTGCGGGCGTTTTTTGGGATTTGGAAGATGTGGTGCTGGAGGACCTGGACAGAATCGAAGTGATTCGCGGCCCGGGCGCTACCCTGTGGGGGGCAAATGCAGTCAACGGCGTGATCAATATCATTACCAAGAGCGCCAGAGACACTCAGGGATGGCTGGCCAGCAGTACCTTCGGAACGGAAGAGCAGCCGTCCACCACGCTGCGTTACGGAGGACATTCGGGTAGCAATTTGTACTACCGCGTTTATGTGAAATATTTCAACCGCGATGGGCTAGTGGATTCAAGCGGCCAGGACGCGCCGGATGATTCCTGGGGCGTGCATGGCGGAGCGCGCCTGGATTGGGAGCCGACTGTGCAGGATCAATACACACTGCAAGGCGACTATGGTTATTATGAGCCCGTTGGAACTTACGATCATCGTCTGCTCGCCCCTCCGTTTTTGAGAGTCTTTAATGCCACTGATCATAATAAGAGCGGCAATTTTTTGGGGCGCTGGTCGCATACCTTCTCCGAAAGCTCCCAACTTTCGCTCCAATCTTTTTATACCCATACCGCGCATACCCTGGGAGATGGCGGAGAGGTGAGTGATACGCTGGACTTCGATTTGCAGGATCGGTTTGGCCTCGGAGAATGGAACGACATTGTCTGTGGCGTCGGTTATCGAGTTATTTCGGACAATTTACCTCCGTCGGAAGTTCTCACGTGGACCCCGCAGAAGCGGACCATGAATTTGTTCACTGCTTTCGTGCAGGACGAAATCACCGTCAGGCCAGAACGGTTGAAGCTCATTCTTGGTTCCAAGTTTGAACATAACGTCGACACCGGCTTTGAAGTCCAGCCAGGCGCCCGCCTGCTCTGGACACCTTCTTCACGGCAGACGGCCTGGGCGGCGGTTTCTCGCGCGGTGCGAACGCCTTCGCGTTTTGATCGCGGTGCCCGCGTGGAAGTTGCTGGTTTTCAACCTGACCCGTTTGCTCCTGTGATGGATGTGGCCTTGATTGGCAATCCCCACCTGAAGGCAGAACAGTTAATAGCCTATGAAATCGGCTATCGCGTGGAGCCGGTAAAACAGATTTCGATAGATGCCACCGCCTTCTACAATCGTTATAAAAACCTTATCGGCTACCTTCCCGGCAGCCCCACTTTTGAATTGAGTCCCCCGCCGCCCCACCTGTTGTTGCCTCAATATGCGGCAAATAATGGAAGGGGCGAGACTTACGGGGCGGAAGTTTCGCTGCAGTACAAAGTGATCGACTGCTGGAGATTGGCGGCGGATTACTCATGGATTCATCCAGGCGCCCTGGCCAAATTGGGCGAGCTGAACAGCGCTATCCCTCAGCAGCAGGCGCGGCTCCGCTCGTACCTAGACTTGCCGCATAATTTCGAGCTGAACAGCTCGATCGCCTATGTGGATCGCCTCTCCAACCTCAAAGTTTCCTCTTATGTGCGATTGGATGCAGGAGTTATCTGGCGTCCGCTCTCTTCCCTGGAGCTTGGTATATGGGGCCAAAATTTATTGGAGAGCAGGCATTGGGAGTTTCCGAGTCAGCTGAGCTCATTTCGCACCGAGATGCCGCGCAGTTTCTTCGGGAAAATTACCTGGAAATTTTAGAGACATGGAACCGCCAAATACATATTTGCAGGTGAAGAAAAATCTATGGGCCTGGCGAAGCGCCAGACAGGCCGGCAGCGCCCTTTCGCTGGGGGCTCTTTTGCTCGTGGCGCTTCTTGGTGCCGGCAATGCAAATTCCGCTGAGACGTTGCCAAGCAAAGAACAGCAGATTAAAGCCGCGTTCCTAGTGAATTTTGTCAAATTTGTGGAATGGCCTGCCTCTACTTTCAGCTCAAATGATTCTCCGGTGATCATTGGCATTCTTGGGAAAAGTGCATACTGCGCAGAAGTCGAGAAAGCAGCCGAGGGCAAAAAAGTGAATGGGCATCCAGTGATATTCAAGTGCTGCGCTGATATAGCCGCCGCCCAAAATGTGCACCTCCTTTTCATTCCTGCTTCAGCAGAAAATCGATTGGCTGAGAGCCTAAAAGCTCTCGCCAGCCGGCCCATTGTTACCGTGGGGGAGACAAGACGTTTTGCGGAAAGCGATGGAATGATCACCTTCGTGCTCGAAGGGGACAAAATACGTTTTGAAATCAATGGCGAGGCAGCCGAAAACGTCGGAGTGCCCATTAGTGCCCAGCTTCTCAAACTGGCCAAGACCGTTCGGAAGGGAGCGAAGGCCAAATAATGTGCGCCTTTCGACATCTACCTCTCAAGACCAAACTGACTGGCATAATGACGCTGACCAGTTGTCTGGCGCTCCTTTTGGCCTGTCTGGCTTTTCTTCTCTTCGAGCGCTCGACCTGGCGCACCACGATGGCGCGAGACTTTTCAATCATTGCCGACATGTACGATGACGATGTCGCCCCGGGCCTCTCGTTTTCAGATCAGAAGTCCATCGACCAGACCTTAAAGTCCCTCAGTGCGCATCCACACATCATTGCCGCGGCAGTTTATGATAAGAATGGTAAAATGGCCGGCCGATATCTCCGCAACGAGATTAAGAAAAAATTCAGTTTCCCCGCGCCGCGGCGCACGAGTTCGGAATTCCAAAAAGATCACCTCGACACGTTTCAGGATGTAACGTTGGCGGGTGAGTTGATCGGTTCGGTCTATATCGCGGCGGATCTGACAGAAATTGATGCCAGGCTCCGGCGCTATGTGGTGATTGTGACATTGGTTTTGTTGCTCTCATCGCTCATTGCTTTTGGCGTTTCTTCGCGGTTACAACTGGTGATTTCCAAACCGATCCTGCAGTTGGCAGAGACCGCGAACACCGTCGCAGTCGATAAGAACTACAGTGTGCGCGCGCAAAAGTTTGGGAACGACGAGCTGGGCCAGCTCATCGAAGCATTTAACGAGATGCTCTCCCAAATTCAGAAACAAGACAGCGCATTGCAGGAGGCTCGCGATCATCTCGAAAAACGCGTGGAAGAACGCACCTGCGAATTGCAATCCGAAATCGGCGAACGCAAGCGCGCTGAACAGACGCTGGCGGAGCAAGCACGCGTCTCAGAGTTGGCGGCCAAAGTGGGCGTTGCTCTGACTCGGCAGGAAGATTTGGACTCGATACTCGGACACTGCGCCAAAGCCATCGTCAAGCAACTCGATGCTGCCTTTGCCCGCATTTGGACCATCAATCCCCATGAGCAAGTGCTTGAGCTCCGCGCCAGCGCTGGCATGTACACCCACCTCGATGGGCCGCATGGGCGCGTTCCGGTCGGTAAATTCAAAATTGGTTTGATCGCCCAGGAAAAGAAAGCGCACCTCACTAACCAAGTTGTTGGCGATGTGCGAGTCGCCGATCAGGAATGGGCCAAACGCGAAGGGATGGTTGCGTTCGCTGGTTATCCTCTGATCGTAGGCGGCGAGGTTCTCGGTGTTATGGCCATGTTCGCACGCCACCCCTTGCCGGAAAGTACTTTGCAGGCTCTCGGGGCTGTGGCCGACGGCATCGCTTTGGGAATCACTCGCAAACAGGCCGAAGAAGCCCTGCGTCAAAGCGAGCAACGGTTTCGAAATCTTATTTATGCTCTCCCGGCCGCGATTTTCACTTGTGACGCGCAAGGGCAAGTCACCCTGTATAACGAAGCTGCCGTTGCCTTGTGGGGACGCAAGCCCGAACCCAACACAGATAAGTGGACCGGCGCCTGGCGCATGTATCGGCCCGATGGCGAACCGATCCCGCTGGAAAATTGCCCAATGGCGCAGGCGATTAAGAGTAATAAATCGATACGCGGTCAGGAAATGATTGTGGAACGACCTGACGGTGGGCGCTCCTACGTTTTGCCCCATCCAGACCCTATCCGCGCTCCTTCCGGCGAGGTCATTGGCGCAGTCAACATGCTGATTGATTTGACGGACCGGAAACACGCTGAAGAGAAACTCGCCGCCATGCACAAAGATTTGATGGATGCCTCCCGCCAGGCTGGTATGGCTGAAGTCGCTACCGGCGTTCTGCACAATGTTGGCAACGTATTAAATAGCGTCAATGTCACTGCCACCATTCTCGAAGAGCAACTGCGCAAATCCCGAATTAGGGATGTCGCTCGCCTGGTCGTCCTGCTTCGGGAAAATAGCGCGCGGCTGCCCGAATTTCTCACCCAGGATCCCCGCGGTCAGAAGGTCCTCGATTTTCTTTGCCAGCTTTCCGAAGCGTTGAATACGGAGAATAGCCAGCTTCGTTCCGAGTTGATTTCGCTCCGCAAAAATGTCGAGCACATCAAGGATATCGTGGCGATGCAACAGAGTTACGCCAAAATTTCCGGCGTCACGGAATCCGTTAATGTCGCCGAGTTGGTGGAGGATGCTTTGCGAATGAATGTCGGCGCTCTCCAGCGTCACGATGTCCAGGTCGTCCGCGATTTCGCGCAAACGCCCATGATTCAAACGGACAAACACAAGATCCTGCAAATATTGGTCAACTTGATCCGGAATGCGAAGTATGCATGCGATGATTCTGGGCGGACGGATAAAACACTGAAGCTGCGCGTAGTCGAGGATGAAGGCCGGATCCGAATCTCAGTAATAGATAACGGAGTCGGGATTCCAGCCGAGAATTTAACGCGAATTTTTAACCATGGATTTACCACCAGAAAGGAAGGTCACGGTTTCGGGCTGCACAGCGGGGCGCTGGCCGCCAAGGAACTCGGCGGCGCGTTAATCGTCCAGAGCGAGGGTCATGGGAAAGGGGCCGTGTTCACGCTCGAACTCCCCGCAGGGGCCAGGTCAGCAAACCAATGAGAGTGCGCACAAATGTTGCAAAACCGATTATGCACTCGAATCGAATAAACTCGTGCCAGCAAAATTTAATGCGCCTTGGGCGTGGCATTATGACCCTGGGCGCGATTTCACTTTGCGCCGTGCTGTTCCCGGAGCGCAAAGGCAGTGCGCAGTATGGCAAAGAAGCCGCGCAAATTGAAGCCAGGGAGTTGAGCGAACCGATTCTGCCAATTCCGCAGCGCACGGCGTTAAATGCGGAAAAGGTTGCCCTGGGTCGGAAGCTATTCCACGAACCAGTTCTCTCCAAAGACAATTCCTTGTCCTGCGCAAGCTGCCATTCTTTGAAGCAGGGCGGTGTGGATCATCGCCCCCATTCCTTGGGCATTAACAAGGCGGAAGGGCCAATTAATTCACCAACCGTTTTCAACAGCGGTTTGAATTTCCGCCAGTTCTGGGATGGCCGCGCCGAATCGCTCGAGGAGCAAATAGAAGGCCCAACCCAATCGCCAATCGAGATGGGCTCAAATTGGCAGGAGATTATAAAGAAACTAAACAATACCGCAGGCTACCGGAGCGAGTTCAAAAAGATTTATCCAGACGGTCTCCAGAAGGTGAATGTCAAGAATGCCATCGCGGAATTTGAGCGTTCACTCCTGACCCCCAATTCGAGATTTGACAAATATTTGCGCGGGGACAACACCGCCATTAACGCCTCGGAAAGAGAAGGCTATCGCAAATTCAAATCCTTCGGCTGCATCAGTTGCCATCAGGGCGTAAGTATCGGCGGCAATATGTTTCAGAAGCTCGGGATAATTGAAGATTATTTCAAAGATCGGGGACCAGTACATAACGTCGATCTTGGCCGATTCAATGTGACGGGGGACGAGGAGGACAAACATGTTTTCAAGGTGCCCTCGCTGCGCAACGTCGAAAAAACCGCGCCCTACTTCCATGACGGATCAAAGGAAACGTTGGAAGAAGCGGTCCAGGCCATGGCCAAATATCAATTGGGCCGCCGGCTTTCGAATAAGGACGTCGAGGATATCGTTCTGTTCCTGCGCACGTTGACAGGCGAATACGAAGGGACGCAATTATGAGAGCCTTTGGATTGAAATCGCTTTTGCTCGCGGCTGTCGCCCTCCTTGCCGTTTTGACTTTTTTATTCCTGAAAACCCAGGAGGTAAAACTTTCCGAGCAGGAAAATCTGCGCAGGGCCCTGAGGCGGTTTAAGGAAGTGGACGCCAAGCTCAATCAGGATGTTTTGAAAACGCGATTCGGGTTGCTCAATAATTACGATTCATTTGCCGAGGAAGCGGATCAATTCCAAAACATTTTGAGCGAGCTGGGCATGTTTCCCATATTTATGCGCACAACCGAACGAAATGAATTGATCGGGCTGCGAGATGAACTTTCAAAAGTTGTCACCTCGAAAATTCGGTTGCTGGAGCAGTTCAAATCTCAAAATGCAGTCCTCAATAATTCGTTGCGATATTTTCCCCAGGCCTCCGCTGAACTTTTAGGACGCCTTCGGAGCCAGGCAGAAAACCGCGAGCTGGATAATCTTTGCCAGGACCTCCTCCAGAATATGCTGGGCTATTGCCTCAGCTCGAATGAGGAAGCCCTTCCCGAAGTCGAGCGCTCGGTCAAATCACTGAGCGCTTGGCGCGAGCGAAATCCGGAAAATCCTGAGGTCTCATTCTTGGGGAACATGCTTGCGCATGCGCAGGCCCTCCTGAGCCGCAAGCCCCAAATCGACCGGCTCACACGCGAAATGCTGAATGTGCCCCTCGATAGTCATTCCGAACTCTATTTTCAGGCCACGGAACGCATTTTTACCAATGCACTGAATGCGGCCAGCCGATATCGCCTGTGTTTGTATCTGTTTTGCGTGCTCCTGGTTGCAGGGATTGGCTACACCATCTTCGCCCTGCACGCCGCAAATCGGAACCTGGATCAGCGCGTTCGCGAACGAACCCAGGCTTTGTCTCAAAGCAATGCGGAATTGACAAACGAAGTATCGGAACGCAAACGCGCTGAACAAGCCCTGCTCGAGGCGCAAAAGCAAGTCGCGCAGCAATCGCGCATGGCGGGGATGGCTGAAATAGCTACCGGCGTGCTGCACAATGTTGGCAACGTCCTCAATAGCGTCAACGTCTCAACCAACCTGCTCGCCCAACAAATCAAAAAATCCAGGCTCGCCGAACTCAAGAAGCTGGCGGGACTGCTGGACGAACACGCGGTCGATTTGCCCTCCTTCTTCGCCAAGGACCCGCGCGCCCTCAAAGTTCCTGATTTCGTGCGGCAGCTTTGCCTGAAGTCCGGCCAGGACCAGGAAGCCTCTCTCCAGGAAATCGCCAGCCTCCAAAACAATGTGGCCCACATCAAGGACATCGTGGCCATGCAGCAAAGCTACGCCACCGTCTCTGGCGTGAGCGAAATCGTGGATCTGGCCGAACTGGTGGAGGACACCTTGCGCATGAGCGCCGCTTCTCTGGCCCGTCATGATGTCCAGGTCATCCGCGAGTTGGAGAAGGTCCCTCCCATCACAACCGACAAGCACAAAGTGCTGCAGATTCTGGTCAATCTGTTTCAGAACGCGAAGCAAAGTTGTGATGAGGCGAAGACGCCGGACAAAAAGTTG
>DASWRJ010000135.1:0-6729 GCA_036403255.1 Verrucomicrobiia bacterium | reverse complement strand
AAGAAGAAGCATCGGAAGCATCGCCGGCATCATCGTCGGGCCCTCTAAGATACATGGCGCCGGTTGCGGTTCTTCAGTCCCACCTTGGTCAAGGAGCCGTTTCATTTGCCATGAGGCTCATAGAACTGTGCCACTTTTGAGTATGTTCCAGAGAGCACCAATGTTCTTGGCACGTATGTAAGCGAGTTCCTCCCTTTCCCATCTTCTCTGGCCAATATTTTTCATGTACTTATCTACAGCTAAGTGTTAGATGCTTCTTTGCCTATTTTGTCTATATCTCCAGGCTCTCCAGCTTCACCTATATGTTCTATTTGTTCAGGTTCACCAGGTACGCCTATTTCACCAGGTACGTTAGAGACCGATTTCCTTTCCTGCTAAAACACTTCCTGTGCGCGAGCCATAATCAGCTCTCGTCCCATTATGAAAAAATTAGATTTGATAAAACGCCTGAAAGAACCAGGCCGGAGCCGCCGCACGCATCTCCCTTGGCACCTCAGCCTCCTGCCAACCCCCATTGACCCGAAAGCCTGGCTCGCGGCGTGTCTCCTCGCTTCCATTGCGCCTCGCAATTCCAGCGAACCGCTCCGCCATGACTCGACCGGCGGCTCAGACGTTGGACAAGTCTCCCTCCCAGTCCTGGTTATTTGCTTCGCTCTGTTCTCATCCGGTCAGGGCTTATGTGCACGCATCCTTAATTGCCAGCCGCAACCGGAAATGACCATAAATCCCCATTATTCCGTACCCTCCATTCTACCTATTGCATTCCATTGCGGCTGGTTGCGGCTGATTGCGGCTAAATATGGCACCGCGTTTGGTCCAGCAGCCGCAACAGCCTTCAGCGGAATTCGTATCCATATGTATCATCTCGTCAAAGGCTGCCTGCCCCGAACCCTCGGTGGTCAAAGCTGGTCAAACCTGGTCAAAGCTCAAAAAACGGGGCCCGGTAGCTTTGACTCCATCCCTGCATATGGACTGCCGCAACCTGATAACCTGAAAACATGAAACCGCTCCTCCCAGTCGAGCTGGGTCGAGCTAAACCAAGCTAAACTGAGCTACTTTTTTATGATTTCCAGCTCATCCAAGTCGCCCTCGTCAGCCTCTTCAGGAGTTCCATCCGCCGCCCCGGCTTTCGGCGCTACGACCGGCCACGTTCCAGCCAGTACTAGTTCGTACAGGCTGGTTCAGGCTAAAAATCCAGCGATTCAGCACCTAAACTTCATCTTAAATGCAACCTTTTCGCGCTTTCAGCCCATTAACGAGCAGATAGAAAGCTTGCTCTTATGAATATCAAAAAACTCGCTCTCCTTTGTTTGCTCCTTTTGACCTGTGGTGGCGGCGTCCACGCCGCGGAATCGTATCGAACCGATATCAATCCCGCCCTGCTTTATTTCCAGGGTTTTATTTTGTCACCGGACCTTTCCCAGGCGGATCGGGATTATTTATACACTGGCCAGGTTTGGAAACGGGACCAACCGCTCCCGGACAAGTTCGGCGATCTGGTCATGCGCTACAGCCAACAATTGCGCATGGTGCGCCAGGCGGCCCATTCATCCGTGCCCTGTGATTGGGGCATCGATATGACTTCGGGTCCGCGCACGTTGCTGCCGCATTTGGCGCGTTGCAAAGTAGTGGCGCAGGCGGCGCGGCTTCGGGCGATGTGGGCCTTGCAGCAGAGCCGGCCTGAGGATGCGCGGGACGATTTGCTGGGGGCCTTCGCCTTGGCCAGAAATTCGGCGCGCGATTCCGTGCTCATTGGCGTGTTGGTGCAGATCGCCATGGAAAACATCCTCGCTTCTGCCATAGCGGAAAATTTCGGAAAGTTTCCAGCCGAGACCCTCGCCGAGTTGGAACGCGGCGTGGATGGATTGCCCGCCCGCGGGACCGTGGCTGGTTCCATATCCATGGAAGATTTTTCCTTTGTTGATTGGTGCGTTCGGGAAATAAAAGGCTTTCAGAGCAAGTTTCCGGGTGACGAAGCCAGGATCATGCAGGCCATTCACGACTCGTTCGATTTTCTGGATGTGCAAGAAGAAGAGCAGGCCAATCGCACTAAGTCGGATGTATGGGGAAAAATCGTGAAGGCTTCGGGTGGTACCAGCGAGGGGATCATAGGTTTGCTCCTGGCAGAAAAACCGCTCTACCAGCAATTGGCCGGGATCATGGCCTTGCCCCCAACTGAATACCATGCCCAGGCGAAAGAGTTTTCCGCTCAAATAAAAAACTCCACCAATCCTTTCGTCGCCATCTCATTTCCGGCTTTTGAAAAATGCCGTGGGCGCGAGTTCACTATTCTTTCAGAGCTGGCGATGCTGCGGGCGGGCATAGAGTTCAAATTGCATGGAGGAGATGCGTTCAACAAAGTGCTGGATCCAATGACCCAGAGCCCATTCGGATTCGAGCGATTCGTTTTCGAAGGGGTGGATCGCGGATTCAAAGTCAAAGCTTCCTATGCCATGAATGGATATCCTGAAGTGCTGATCTTCGTGGAGAAGGAGGGCCCCGCGTTTTATGTGAACGGCAAGAAGGCGGGCCAGGCTGTGTCCACTAAATAAAACCCTTGCGGCCCGGCGTTCCAGGATGGACTGCCGGGCCAAAATCGTTTATGTTCCCATCGTGCTCACCATCAATCCAGCCCTTGTGATTTCTGAGATTCCAGTGGCTGGTAATTTCCTCGAGCAAGCGCAGGCGGGCGACGTTGAGGCCTTTGGTGAAGTCTGTCGGCTTTACGAAACGCGCCTTTTGCGGCAGGCGATGACTCTTTGCGCGAATGAAACTATGGCGGAAGATCTCGCGCAGGAAACTTTGGTGGAAGCCTGGAAGTCACTGCGCAGCTACAATGGCCGCTGCCAATTTTTCACCTGGCTTTGCGCTATTCTCCTGAATCGTTATCGCATGGGCCTGCGAAAAAAGCGGCCGATTGCTTTTTCGATGTGGCCGGGCGCCGAGCAGGAACAAATGCAAGTGGCGATGGAAAAATTGCCTGACGACGCTGCTTCGCCCGATGAAGCCGCCCAACACCAGGAACAAGCCGCGGTTTTGCGTGAGTGCATCGAAGCTCTGCCCGCGAAGTATCAGCAGGTGATCTATTTACGGTTTTACGTGGACGATTCGCTGGAGGGCATTGCAGCCGCGCTCGGTTGCTCGATCGGCACGGTGAAATCTCAACTGTTCCGCGCCCTGGATAAATTGCGCGCGATGCGCGCCATTCAGCCGGCGAACGTGCAATCTCAAACAAAGGCCGTAAGCGTATGACTACCTGCTCAAAACATCGCCCGGGGTTGGCATTACTCGCTTCTGGCGAATCGGCCGGCGAAACAGAGGCCGAGTTGCGCGCGCATATCGCTTCATGCGCTGAGTGCCGCCAGTATTTCGCGGAGCTTTCCAATCTCACTCGTGAACTGCGAGAAGCGCCTGCTCATAATGAGCTGCTAACATCCGAAAAATTTCATCGGAATCTCATGCAGGCGATTCGTGCTGAAGCATCAAGTCCGCTTGGGAAATTATTTCGAGCCGGTTTTTGGAAAAGCTTTGGCACATGGCGCGTGGCGCTGCCAGCTCTTTCGGCTGCGGCAGTTCTCGTCGTGGCCGCAATTCTCCTGAATCACTCGCCAGAAAACGGCGTTCACTTTTCACCGGGGCCGCAAGCAGTGGCCATGGCCAAGCCGGGGCAGGAGATGGTCCCGACGGTCTCCTATTACGAATTGCTGGCGTCGCGTTCGCTGGAAAAGCTGGATGAAGTGTTGACAGCCCAGGGCGCACGCAACCCCTCGCCGCTCGCGAGCTACACCGCCGCAAGTCTTTCTCAACGGGAAGATTTGGATTAAGCCGGGCAGCCCGATTGCTGCTATTTCAACCCGCCAATCCAGGCTACCAGCGATTCATCAGCCAGCGGCGCGCCTTCGGTTTTGAATTTTTTTCGGCCGCCGACCGCGCCGTAGGTGTCGCGCAGCCAATCGGTGGCGAATTTCTCCCCGGCATTATGCACGAGCAGCGGATTGGGCGCAGCCAGCGCAGCGGCGCCTTCGAACGCGCCTATTTTGCGAATACCGGGCACGAACAAGCTTTGCTCGATGAGCGCACTGTCGCTGGTGAGGTCCGTGGCGTTGGCGTCCGCGACAACAGCGTCTGCCACTGGAGCGGCGAGCAGCGCCCAGAGTCCGGCCTGACCGGCACCGCAGATTACAACGCGGCGGCCTTTGCTATGCGCATGGCCGAAAGCGCAAGCGGTGATCAAATCCTGCACACGCTCCTGCAGATCGGTCCGGTTATAGGTGGGGAAAAAATTTGTGAAATGCTGGCGCGCTTTGAGCGCGGCTGGATTCGCTGACTTGCCGGTCTGGAAAGTTTCAACGAGCAGCACGGGATGATTTTGCTCGAGCAGCGTTTTGGCCAGTCCTTTAGGCGCGCCCGAGTCCTCGAGATAAGGGGTTATGCCATCAGGATGCGCCAGCAGCACCAGCAGATCGTAACGATCTTTGCCGGGCGTGAGCAGCGCGGCATTGATGCGGTCGCCTTTTTCCGAGCGGCCGAGCGCGAGCCGCGCGATGGTGTATTCACCTGATTTGGATTCTCCCTGCGGCTCGACCACGAGATCGCGCTCCGGAAATTCCACCAACATGGTATGCCGCCAGGCTGGGAGCATCACGCTTTTATAATGTTCGAACGAGCGTTTATCTTTCGGCTTGAGGGCGGATATCTCCGATTTGGAGCGTTTGATCATGGAGACAATCAGTTGGTCCTGCGAAATGAAATTCGAGGGCAATTTGCCGTCTGGAAAAACTCTGAGCTGATCGTCGGGCTCCTTTTTGAAAGCCAACTCATTGATCTTGTCCGAGATGGGATGGCCGAGCAGCCAATGATCGAACCAGGCATAAACAGCTTCGCGGCTGGTTTGATTATAATTGTGATCGAAATCAAACCGGACATAGCGCAAATGGTCCTCGGCGCGGAAAAGCCGGTAGATGTGCGCAAGCGAAGGCCCTTCGATTTCCATGGTCATTTTCGTCCAATCGCCCGTTGCGGCCACGAGGATTTGCGGACGCGGCGTGGGCACGGCCGCAATTTCCATGTTTGAATAATCGACGCGCAATCCGGGCGCATTCTCGCACAGGCAGCCGCCCTGCATCGAATGCGACACCATCACGTTTGGCGCTTGCGCGGCCAGACGTAAATCAATGGCGCCAAGCATAAATGTCTGCGTGCCGCCGCCCGAAGCGCCGGTGCAGCCGAGGCGTTTAGTGTCCACATCCGGCAGAGATTCCAAAAAGTCGAGCGCGCGAATGCTGTTCCAGGTTTGCAGTCCCATGAGGCTGATGTTCCAGAGCAGGTTGGTTGGATTGAGCGCGAATTGGCGGTGTGGACCGGCCTCCATAGTGTCGTTGTAGCCGACCATGTCGTAGGAAAAGGCGATCATGCCCATGCGCGCGAATTGGATGCAGCGTGCGGGGATGCTGCCCATTTTTCCGTCCTCGAGCCGGCCGTGGTTCCAATGGCCGTGCGGATTCAGGACGGCGGGGAAGGGGCCTTTGCCCTGGCCAAAAGGCCGATACAAATTTCCGGCGAGGTAAAAGCCGGGGTAGGTTTGAAAGTAAACGCGTTCCACGCTGTAACCGTCCCGCTCGATTTTGCCTGAGATATGGGCATCCAGGGGCGGCCTTTCGGGCATGGGCCATAATCCGCAGCTTACCAGGATTTGTTCGCGGATTTCCTGGGCGCGCTTTTCCCATTGGGCGCGGTTATTGATTTCGGGGAAGGAGCGCAGCGTGTCCAAGGTTTTGGGCGGACCAGCACGCTGGTCCGCAGGCGGCAGTGGCTCGCTGGCGAAGCTCGCACTGACAATGCTGGAGGCCAGAAGGAGAAATAAACGGGTTGTGAAATTGTGGAACATGGGTTCAGGCTAACGAAGTTTGGGCGAAGGTTAAGCAAAAAATCATTGCAGGTTTTCGCTTCACTCGCAGGTGGTCGGCGTTGGTTCGCGAGGCGGGGGCAGATGGAACCGCTGAGCAGGGTGACTTGGATGAGCTGGAAATCATAAAAAAGTAGCTCGGTTTAGCTTTGTTTAGCTCGACCCAGCTCGACTGGGAGGAGCGGTTTCATGTTTTCAGGTTATCAGGTTGCGGCAGTCCATATGCAGGGATGGAGTCAAAGCTACCGGGGCACGTTTTTTGAGCTTTGACCAGCTTTGACCCACGAGGTTTCGGGGCAGGCAAGCCTTTGACGAGATGATACATATATGGACACGATTCCGCTGAAGGCTGTTGCGGTTGCTGGACCAAAGGCGGTGCCATATTTAGCCTCAATTAGCCGCAACCAGCCGCAATGGAATGCATAAGGTAGAATGGAGGGTACGAGATAAAGGGGATTTATGGTCATTTCCGGTTGCGGCTGGCAACTAAAGCTGTGCAAACATAAGCCCTGGCAGGATGTGGACACAGGGGAGTAAATCACAAGGACTGGGCAGGTGACTTGTCCAACGTCTGAGCCGCCTGTGAAGCCATGGCCAATCGGCTCGCTGGAATTGCGAGTCGCAACGGAAGCGAGGAGACACGCGGCTAGGCAGGCTTTCGGGGCAATAGGTAATGGCAGGAGGTTGAGGTGCCAAGGGGGATGCGTGCGGCGGCTCCGGCCTGGTTCTTTCAAGCATTTTATCAAATCTAATTTTTTCATAATGGGGCGGGAGCTGAATATGGCTCGCGCCCAGGAAGTGTTTTAGCAGGGAAGGAAATTGGT
>DASWRJ010000134.1:0-6190 GCA_036403255.1 Verrucomicrobiia bacterium | reverse complement strand
CGCCGTTGACCGCGCCCGATCGCGCCACGACGCCATTGCTGCGCAATCTAGTCACGCGCAAATTGGCTTCATGCGATTGGGATCACGCGCTGCAAGACTTCACGCTCAAATTCAAGGCGCTGCTCGATCAGCACGGGCCGGAAAGTGTCGCTTGGATTGGCACCGGCCAAATGCCCAGTGAGGAACTCGCCTTTCTGGGCGCCCTCGGCAAATTTGGAATGGGTCTGCGTCACGGTGATGGAAACACCCGCCAGTGCATGGCCACGAGCGTTGCGGCCTACAAGCAGAGCTTTGGATTCGATGCTCCCCCTTATACTTACGCTGACTTGGAACAGTCCGATGTGCTTGTGTTCATCGGCTCGAACCTGTGTGTCGCTCATCCGATCCTTTGGCAACGCGTTTTGCGCAATCCCAACTCCCCAGAAATAATCGTCATCGATCCCCGCAAGACCGAGACCGCTATGGCGGCCACTCAGCATCTGGCGATTGCGCCCAAATCTGACCTCGTGCTCCTCTACGGTTTGGCCCAGCGGTTGATCGAATTAGGCGCCGTGCAACCGGAATTTATCGCCGCGCACACCACTGGTTTTGATGCGTTCGCCGAATTTGTTGGGCAGTTCACGACCGAGGCGGTTTGCAATCGCACCGGTCTCACCCGAGACACTTTTGAGAAACTCGTAGGCTCGATCCAGCGCGGCAAGGCAGTTTCATTTTGGTGGACCATGGGTGTGAATCAAGGCCACGAAGCCACGCGCACTGCGCAAGCCATTATTAATCTCGCGCTGATGACCGGCAACATTGGCCGTCCCGGCACGGGCGCGAACAGCATTACTGGCCAATGCAACGCGATGGGTTCGCGTCTCTTCAGCAACACCACGAACCTGCTCGGTGGCCATGATTTCACGAATCCAGCCGAGCGCGAAAAAATTGCGCGACTATTGGGCATCCCTCCCAACGCAATTCCTGCGCAAAACTCGCTGGCTTACGATCAAATTCTGGAAGGAGTTGATTCCGGTAAAATTAAAGGCCTGTGGATCGTTGCCACTAATACCGCGCACTCATGGATTGGAAATAAGTCTATTCAGGAATTGCTCGGCAAACTCGAGTTCCTCGTCGTTCAAGACATGTATGCGAATACCGAAACGGCCGCTCTGGCCGACCTCATTCTGCCCGCCGCTGCCTGGGGCGAGAAGGAGGGCACGTTCATCAATAGTGAGCGGCGCTTTGGAGTGATTAAAAAAGTCGCGCGCGCGCCCGGCCAGGCGCTGTCCGATTTCAATATTTTTCGCCTCATCGCCCATTATTGGGGTTGCGAAGGATTATTTCGCGAGTGGAGTTCGCCTCAGGCAGTTTTTCAAATCCTAAAAAAATGCAGTGCCGGTCAGCCGTGCGACATCACCGGCATCGAAGATTACCGGCATCTGGAAGCCAGTGGCGGCATTCAATGGCCCTATCCAGCGGACAACCATTCAGCGTCGCGCGAAACGGATCCCAGTGATCCGAGCCGCGCCGCGCCATTGCCGAAAGCATTGCGGGAGCGCCGACTATTTGAAGATGGCCAATTCTTCACCAGCGACCGCAAGGCTCGTTTCATATTCGAGCAGCCGCGTGCATTGCCCGAAGCGCCCGATCGTCAATTTCCCTTTGTCCTGCTCACCGGCCGCGGCAGCAGTGCGCAATGGCACACGCTGACTCGCACCAATAAGTCAGATGTGCTTAGGAAACTCGGTCCATCGCGGATCTATGTCGAAATGAATCCCGCTGACGCACGCCGCATCGGCGTTCGGTCCGGTGAAATTGTTTCTGTCTCCACGCGCCGGGGTGAGGCGCGAGCGGCTGTGGTAATCACAGCCACGATCCAGCCTGGTCAACTCTTCATGCCGATGCACTTCGCGGAAACCAATCGCCTTACTTTACCCGCTGTGGACCCGTATTCGCGGCAGCCGTCCTATAAACATTGTGCGGCACGGATTGAGGCGATTCCCATTCGCCAAAAGACGGCCCATTGAAAGAAGCGTTATGACGCGCACTAAAAGAAAAACCCGGCGCAAGGGCCGGGTTTTCGATTAATGCAATTGATGCTGTAAGCGGTTTAACGTCCGCCCGAGACAATCTCGCTCATCTTGAAGATTGGCAGGAACATACATATCGCGATGCCGCCCACCACCACTCCAAGGAACACAATCAACAACGGCTCAATCAGTGACGTCAATCCCGAGAGCGTTGTTTCAATTTCTTCGTCCAGAAAGTCGGAGATGCGTTCAAGCATGTTTTCAATTTTGCCGGTTTGTTCACCGGCTGTGATCATGCGAATGATCATAGCTGGGAAAATCGGGTGCTTGCTCATCGCCACGGCGATGCCTTCGCCGCGTTCGATGTCATTGGCGGAGCTGCGAACTGCTTTTTCCATGACTACGTTGCCCACGGTATTCGAGACAATGTTGAGCACTTCAAGAATCGGGACACCGCTGCGAATTAATGAGCTCAACGTGCGCGTGAATCGGGCGAGACAAATCTTATGGGCGATGCTGCCGAAGAGCGGAAGCTTAATGCGTGTGCGGTCCCAGAATTCGCGGCCTGATTTCGTTTTAATGTAGGCCAGCCAGCCGTAGATTAGGCCAATCATGGCGGGGATAATATAGAGCAGGTAAGCCTTCACTGTATTGCTCAAATTAATCAGGAACTCTGTCGGGCCGGGCAATTTCTTGCCGAAGCCTTTATAAACTTCAGCAAAAACGGGGACGACTTTGACCAACAGGAAAATGGTAATTCCAATCGCCACCAGTGTCACCACGGTGGGATACATCATGGCTGATTTTACTTTCTTGCGCAGGCGAGCAGTGTTTTCCAGGTAAGTGGCCAGCCGCGCCAAAATTTCCGCCAGCAAACCGCCGCGTTCACCGGCGCCGACCATCGCGACGAAAAGGCGATTGAAAACTTTCGGGTGCTTCACGAGCGCTTCTGAAAAACTGTCGCCACCTTCCACGCGCGTGCAAACGTCTTTGATAACGTCGCGCATGACTTTATTGCTGGTCTGTTCGGCCAGCGCCTGGAGGGATTGCACCATGGCGAGACCGGCGTCAATCATCGTCGCCAATTGGCGGGTAAACATCACGAGGTCAGCCAGGGCCACGCTGCCACCGGAGGTTTTTCCTTTTTTCCCGATCTTTTCCTGAATGGAAACGACCAGCATGTTCCTGTTCAGAAGAGAAGCGATGGCGGCTTGTTCGTTCGATGCTTCCATCGAGCTGCGGACTTCGCGGCCGCTTCCCGCCTCACGCGCTACGTATGTAAATGACGGCATAACTAATTTTAGGACAAATCGTTCCAGGTTCAGCAAACCTCAGGCCACGCCCGGCCTTTACGCGAATCCCCGGTCCATTGTGTTTGAATTGGACACTTCACTGCTGAAAATTGGATCGGCAAATCGAGGAATAACTTTATAAAAAAGAAGGTAAATAAATGGCCAGGGCCGGGCCCTGTCTGAAAATGAGACACTCCGACGGATTTTTCGGGACAAAAGCGCCGTTCACCTCTAGCGACGCGGCGTCTCGTTGCGTTCCATCGCGCCACGGGTCACGCCAAGCTGGTTGATCAACTTGAATTCTCGCCATAAATCGTGGCCGGAAATTTCGCCCCGCAACAATTGCCGGTAGCGCGCAATGATTTGCTCCACCTGGGCTGGCGTTTCATTTACAAATTCAATTCGAAAATTCCGGACGCCGAGCGTCTGCAAATGACCCGCGTATTCCGCGCCGGTCTGGGCGGCGGCGTTAAAGACAGTATTACGGCAGCCGGCGTCTGCCTTCAGGACATGCTCGGCCCCAACCCGATCGCGCAATTTGACTTCGTGCCGATCGCAGGGCCGTCCGCAATTGCGGAAATCGGTTCCTTCGGAGAGGAACGCGCAAAAGACGCAATGCTCCATGTGAAACATGGGCATGTGCTGATGAATGGTCACTTCAAACCAATCCGCGGGCGCGGAACGCAGCAAGGCTTCCAGTTGCTCCACATTCAGATCATACGAAGCGGTCAATCGCTCCAGGCCGAAACGCTCTTTGAAATATTCAGCAGTAAGGGGATTGGCCACATTCAGCGAAAAATCGCCAATGCGCCGGCAGTCGGCAAAGAATTTCAAATGATCATAGTTGCGAATCAAATAGCCATCCGCATTCGACGAGCGCACCTGCTGCAAAATCCATTCCTCGCCCGACTTGGTAATGCGCGGCGGCGCAACCCAAATCGTCTTGCCGGGATCACTGCAACCGAATGACTCATGGGCCATGCGCACCGCTTCGCGATATTTCTTTGGGTCCTCGAACTCGGCGTAAAGCGTCCGCACTCCGTAACGCAGCGCGGCTTCGAGCTGCGCCAGATTTCGGACCAGCACGATCAACTCCGTGTCGCGAGGCTCGGGTGATGTTTTCGTCGTGTTCGAAGCGACACCGAATACCAGCTGCGCTTGCGTCAAACTCCAGCGCTTCGGTTTCCGCCTCATTGTCTCCAATTGTGAAACGAGGTTGCGCCGAATCTCATTCAACGCGCGCACGGGCAAAATGACTTCCCCCGCAAGCCGCAGCTTCAGCTCGCAGAGTGCAAAGGGCGTGCCGCCCAGCCGGCCAAGCTGTTCCCTCAAACGTTCCGCGGTTAATGGCTGCTTCTCGGCTGTTACGAGCGGCATGGCCGATTCCGCCTGCGCCACATGCCCGAGTTCATCCCGCGCCATGACAGTCAGCGGCGATCCTGCCTGGCCATGTACTTCCATCGTAATCGGCCGCCGATACTGCGGCTGCTCAGACGCAAACGTTTGGCGCAAGCGCCCCTCGAGTTCCGGATCGCTCGTCTTCCAAAGTTTGTCCCCGATGTGAATGCGCGCGAAGTTAACATCGCCGTACCCAAACGAGAGAACAGCTTCCGCGCCTTTCTGCTGCACGGTATAGACACGGCCGCCTTCCTCAGGCTGGTCTGGATGCCCGGCATCAAACACCACGCCGTCGCCTGGCTTCACGGGAGATAGCAATTTCAGGAAAACTTTCTCGTTTTTCACCCGCGCTACTTCGCCGAGCAGGATGCCGCGTTTTTTTCCAAAGCGGGCATGCACCAGTTGCTGGTTATTGATGCCCCGAAACCAGCCCGTATAAAGCCCGCGCGAAAATCCCATCTCCAGGTCATACCGTGTTTCATTTCCCACCTGGCGTGCAATGTCCGCGGCGGTTTCAGGTCGAGAAGTGAAATTTTCGAACACTTTGTCCACGGCTTCGCGGTAAACGCGTGTGATATTCGCAACGTATTCCGGGGACTTGAGCCGGCCTTCAATCTTGAGCGAAGCCACGCCTGCGCGGATCAAGTCGGGCAATACTTCCACGCTCGCCAAATCCTGTGGGCTAAGGAGATAGCGCCGATCGCCCAGCGGCACAAGCTGTCCATCCGAAAGCAATTCGTACGGCATCCGGCACGCCTGCGCGCATTCGCCGCGATTGGCCGATCGGCCACCGAGCGCTTCGCTCGTCAGGCATTGGCCCGAGTAGGCGACGCAGAGCGCCCCATGCACGAAAACTTCCAGCGGCATTTCAAACGCTGCACCCGCGGCGGCACTCTCGCTCGGCTGTAACTGCTGGATTTTTTCGATCTCGCTAATCGAGCATTCGCGCGCCAGCACCACCAGGTTGCAGCCCAGCTCGCGCGCAAACTCCACTCCGGCCGCGCTAGTGATCGTCATTTGCGTCGAGGCGTGAATCGGAAAATCGGGTGACAATCGGCGGATCAAACGGCAAATGCCAATGTCCTGCACAATGGCGGCATCCGCGCCGGCGCTGATGATGCTGCGCAAATAATCCTCGGCGTCGGCCATTTCGTTCGCGAAAACGAGCGTATTAAAGGTGACGTAACCGCGCACCCCCCGGCTGTGCAGGAACTCCATTAACCGCGGCAGGTCAGCCTCGGTGAAGTTGTGCGCCCGCATCCGCGCATTGAACCGCTCCAGCCCGAAATAAATGGCATCCGCGCCGTTCTCGACGGCGGCCCGCGCGCATTCCCAGTCGCCCGCCGGCGCGAGCAGCTCGGGCTTGCGCAAGGCCGGCCTGTCCGCTCCCGCTGTGGGGCGGGCGGGCGGCGCTGCGAGAGGCTGGGCTGTTGTGCTCATGGCCATTGGTCAATTACCTTAACACAAGAAGCAGGGCTTGGGGAATTT
>DASWRJ010000133.1:0-3865 GCA_036403255.1 Verrucomicrobiia bacterium | reverse complement strand
GATCAATTGGAGGAGCAAATTCGCGAGACAGTGCATTTGCATTATTACCAGGGCCTGACCTTGCAGGAAACCGCGGATGCGATGGGTGTGGCGGCCAGCACTGTGAAATACCGACTGCGCGGAGCCATGGATTTTTTGCGCCAACAGTTGATCGAAAAGAAACAGGCGCTGCTCTGAACCGCAATTTAATTTTTTTGCTTATGAATATGCCCATTGAAAAAATTGAATCACTGCTTCGGCAAGCCCCACGGCCTGCTGCCGCCGAAGGCCTCTTGGCCCGGCTCGATGCAGAAATCCGCTTGCCGCAGAGGCACGCTTCGCGCTCGACTGCACATTCAGGGCCTTCGTTTTTCCGACGCTGGATTCCGGCGCTCTCCCTGGCGTTGTGGTTGCTTGCCTCAGTCATTATCCTCGCCATTGAGACTGGAGCAGTTCGCGAACTCAGGCGCGAGAATGAGAAGCTCAAGGCCGAACTCGCCCAGCGGAACAGCGCAGCCCTTCCAGGCGTGGGAACGGAAACGCGACAGCTCGATCAATTCCAAAGCGAGAAAGGTGAAATCGAAAAACTTTTGCTTACGGTCGCCGACCTAAATCGTTCTCTGCAGGACATGCAGCGCGTGCAGCGTGAAAACATGGCGCAAGCGCAGGGCGCAGCCGCTAACGCGAATGGCCCTGCAGAAACCAGGGACTATTTCGATGTAGCGAGCGAGAGGGAGGATCGCCTCGAATGTGTTCAAAGGCTCAAACAAGTCGGCCTGGCTATGCGCATGTGGGCGAATGATCATGGCGACGTTTTTCCAAACGATTACCAGAGCCTGAGTAATGAATTGGTGCGGATGGAATTAACCACCTGTCCACGGGATAACAAATCCGTTTTTGAATTTGTTTCTCCGGGCGGCAATGAAGTTGATCCGTGGGTTGTTCTTACGCATTGCGCCTTTCACCATAATGTCGGCCTCTCGGATGGCAGCGTGCAACAGATAGGAACCAATAAGCACATTGTCACCAGGGCGGACGGCAAAAAGGTCATCGGAGGCCCATAATGAAAACGCTCCATTGGATTTTGGCAATAGTGGCAGCACTCGTTTCCCTGCTCGGCGTTTCGCAGTGGCGTTCGGCTGCGGAGATTCGCAGAGAAAACAAATCACTGCATCCGGCTGAAATGGTCGCGGAAGATTCACCCGCTGCGGCTAGCCCTGCGCAAATGGTTAGCGAAGAGGAACGCCGGGTGCAGGACCAACATCTTCTCTTGCTGCGACTCCGCAACCAGGTGCGCCAGCTTCGTGATCAGCTTAAGGAAGCGTCCGCCGGGCAAGCCGCTACGGCCCGCCTGCCAAACTCCGCGCAAACGAATTCTGGCGCAGAGTCGCTCGCTCCAGAAGCTTTTATCGCGAAGTCCGCCTTGAGCAATGTCGGCCTGGATACACCCGAAGCTGCTGCACAGACTTTCTACTGGTGCCTTCGCGAGGGCAACGTTGAGCATCTCGTCCAATGCGTCACGCCTGACTTCGGTTTCCAGGGCTGGCACTTGTTCCACGATCTCGAGCGCGTCTCGCCGCAGGACCGTCCCGAATTTATCCGGACAGCGGGCATCGAGCTCCAAACGCAGGTACAAAACTTTCGCGATTTCCAGATTGCGAGCCGCGAGGACATCAGCCCGGAAGTCTGCCGGCTGCGCGTGAAATCCTCTGCCAGCCGAGGCATGTCCACGATGACCCTGCGCCACATGGGCGGCCTTTGGCGAGTGGATAGCGCGTATTGATTTCAGGCGTCGCTGAAAGCAAAAACGGCAGCCGGTTTCCAGGCTGCCGTCGCGAAATCGTTTTCCAGAGCTAAATCAGATTCCTTTTTGGATCATGAACTTGAGCAGGTCCGCCACGCGGCAGCTATAGCCCCATTCATTGTCGTACCAGCTCACCAGTTTGAAGAAGCGTTTGTTCAGCTCGATGCCCGAGCTTTGATCGAAAATGGACGAGGCCTGGCAATGAATGAAATCGCTGCTCACCACTTCATCATTAGTGCAGTCGAGAATGCCTTTGAGGTAAGTCTCGCTGGCGCGTTTCATGGCGGCCGAAATCTCGGCGTAGCTCGTTTCTTTCACGGTGCGCACGGTTAAATCCACTACCGATACGGTCGGTGTGGGCACGCGGAACGCCATACCGGTAAGCTTGCCCTTCACTTCGGGGCAGACGAGGCCGACGGCACGCGCTGCGCCAGTGCTCGAGGGAATCAAATTGATGGCCGCGCTGCGTCCGCCTTTCCAATCTTTTTTGCTCGGGCCGTCCACGGTTTTCTGGGTGGCCGTGTAACTATGCACGGTAGTCATCAAACCTTCCTCGATGCCGAAACCTTCCTTCAACAGCACGTGCACGAGGGGCGCGAGACAGTTCGTGGTGCAGCTTGCGTTGGAAATAATATTGTGCTTGGCCGGATCATACTTATCGCTGTTCACGCCCATGACGATGGTGATGTCCTCGCCTTTGGCGGGAGCGGAAATAATCACCTTTTTTGCGCCAGCCATCATGTGCCCTTTGGCTTTGTCGGCTTCGGTGAAAAGACCGGTTGATTCAATGACGACCTCAACCCCGAGCGCTTTCCAAGGGAGATTCGAAGGGTCCTTCGCGCTCACCACCAGGATTTCCTGGCCATTGACGATCAGGACGTCGTCCTCGGGTTTGTCGGCGATCGATTTTTTCGAGCTAACCTCGCCCTTAAAGCGCCCCTGCGTGGAATCATATTTCAGGAGATAAGCCAGATTATCGGCGGGAACGATGTCACCGACAGCGACGATCTGCACTTCTTTGCCCAGCAAACCTTGCTCGGCGATCGCACGAAAAACCAAACGGCCAATGCGGCCGAATCCATTAATTGCAACTTTAACTGCCATAGTCCGGGAATCTTATCTGGGAAGCGCCCATGGTCAATGCGGATTTAAAAAAATTTGGGATGTTCAGCGGATTTTGCAGGGGAAAAGCCGCTGGCGGGCCCGGCTGCACGCGCATGCAGCGCGCTGCATGAGCAGAAGTACCAATCGTACCAAAGTACCATTTTGCGCGGCGGGCAGTCGAATTTCCCGGGAAAATGCTGGTGCTAATGAGGAGAGCAAGCTGCACGTACCGAAAAGTACCAGAAAGTACCAAATAAGTACCATTTTGAAAACCGGGAGGTGAATTTTTGCAGAGTGCAAGACTCGTCGAGAATACTTTGATTGATGGCGAGAATTTTCATAAAAGTGGGGTGGGGGTGCGCTGGGGCTATTGCCGGGCGTTGGGGGGACTGGCTGAAACGGCCTGCGATGTGTCCGAGCCTTGAGACGCGTCGGCGGCCCCTGAATCTGGTGCTGGCGGGGCAAGACGGCGGAGGTGCGCTGGAAGCTCCAGTTTTTCGCATTCGGGAATGGGCTCCGGGTTTTCAGGAGAAAATTGCAAAGGATATTCGGCATCAGGCTCGGAGTCGTCGGTGGCAGGCTCGATGCGAAGGCGGTCCAGTTCGGCGCGAACGCTTTTGATGAGGTTGAAATGATCTTTAAGTGAAATGGAGCGCATATTGATGCGAACATTGTCAGCAAAGCCGTCTTCGAGCATTTCCAGGTACGCGCGGAGCGCGCCGATTTGGCATTCGCGGTCCTGGTTGAATTCCGCATCGCGCTCTTCCTGGACCATGATTTTCATGCGATGGATGCGGGTTTTTTCCTGGCGATCCCAGCGCCAGAGGGTGGACTTTGGGATTTGAAGGGAAGTTGCAATGGCATCAAGGGTCCAGCCATCCGCGCGGCGCTGGATAAAGCGGTTTTTGAGTTCGGTTTCGTGCATAGAATGATAATTTTTTAAAAAGTGTAGCATGGGGGGTGGGACGTTTATGGTCC